>CAZPZQ010000001.1:0-47697 GCA_964590745.1 uncultured Mycobacterium sp.
CCGCGCTCGACGCTGGACAAACTGCTCGACGCGGCGCTGGGCGCGTGCGACAAGTTGTTCACGGTGCAGCGCGAAGCGCTGGCTTTGCCTTACCCGGGTGTGCTGCCCGAAGGACCGGAGCCCAAGAAAGCGTTCGGAAGCTGACCGAACTGTTGGTTGCCAGCCGCAATCTCAAGAAGCTGGCCGAACTGCGCCGGGTACTCGACGGCGCCGGTATAGCGGGTTTGACGCTGCGGTCGCTGGACCAGGTGGCACCGTTCGACGAGCTTCCCGAGGTGGGCGCCACGTTCGAGGACAACGCTCTGGCCAAAGCCCGCGACGGATACGCGGCAACCGGGCTGGCCTGCGTCGCCGACGATGCCGGACTCGAGGTGGCAGCGCTGAACGGCATGCCCGGAGTACTGTCGGCCCGCTGGTCGGGTGTGCATGGCGACGACGAGGCCAACACCGCACTGCTGCTGGCCCAGTTGAGCGACGTGCCCGACTCCCGTCGCGCAGCAGCGTTCGTGTCCGCGTGCGCGCTGGTCTGGGGGAGCGGGGCCGACTGCCAAGTGGTGACTCGCGGTGAGTGGCCGGGCACCATCGCCCGGGAAGCGCGCGGCGACCGCGGGTTCGGCTATGACCCGGTCTTTATTCCGGCGGGCGACAACCGGACCGCCGCACAGCTCGACCCGGGGGAGAAGGACGCCGAGTCACACCGCGGCCGGGCACTGGCCCTACTGCTGCCGGCGTTGCGCCGCCTGGCGGCCGGCGGCTAGCGGACTCGCGCATCCGGCGTTCGTTTCGTATCGAGGCGCACAGTTCGATGCGTTAAAGGTTGAACTGCGCCTTGATGTTTCTGGTCTGGTAGTGCTCGACAATGATGCCGAGCAGCGGAATGGTGCCGGATAGCAGCACCCCGATGGTCTTGCCGATCGGCCACCGAACCTTGACCGCCAGGTTGAAGGTGGCCAGCAAATAGACGAAGTACACCCAGCCATGCACGACGCCAATCCAGCTCGGCGGGTTGTCAACCTGAACCAGATAGTGCAGCACAAGTTCGTAGCACAGCGCGATCAACCAGATACCGGTCGCCCAGGCCATCACTCGGTAGCCGAGCAGCGCGTTGCGTATCTTTTCCGCCGCCGCTGTGGGGGTCGGTGTCTCCGGTGGGGTCATGCGGTATTCCTATTCGGTCTGTCGTGGTCGCCCTTCGGCTCCACCCCGGCTAATTCGGCCAAATACGCGTTGTATTCGCGCAGCACGGGATCATCGGAATGCGGTGCCGCAGGTGCGGGCCGCTCGGGCAGCAGCCCGGCCGGCACCTCGGTGAGGGTGTCGGCCCGGTGCAGCTCGGGCGGTGCTTCCTCGTAGCGGACGAATTTGCGGTAGGCGAACAGGCAAAACCAGGCGAACAGCGGCCACTGCAACGCATAGCCCAGGTTCTGATAGGTGCCCGAGGTCGATTCGAATCTGGTCCACTGCCACCATCCCAGCGCCAGGCAACCGCAGGCGGCGACGATCGCCAGCACGATCAGGGCGGGTCTCCGACGCCGTGTAGTGGACACCCTTTGACCGTACCGCGCTTCGGGCCGGGCGCCAGCACGCCATCGGCCCGACGAATTCGTCAAGCCGCGCCGTCGCTAGGATCGTTGGCCACGCGGGCGTGGCGAAATCGGAACCCGCGCGGGTTTTAGGTGCCCGTGCTCGAAAGAGCGTGAGGGTTCGAGTCCCTCCGCCCGCACTGTGTGATTCGCGCCCAGGTCACCGACTGTCCGGTCGATGTTTGACAGAAGTTCAATTCGCGGTCGCCTCGCGTAGTAATGCCGGTGGCACGCTGCGGAGCGTGAACTTCAAGGTTGTTTTCGCCGCTCCGTGCGGCACCGCCACCAAAAAGTACAAGGGCACCGACAGTTACGAAATCGTCCGGGGCGGTGTCCTGCGGGTCGACACCCAGCGGACACCGGAAAAGGGCACCCATCACTTCGCCCCGGGACACTGGCTTGAAGTAGCCGAGCTAGCCGATCCGGTGACGCCGCAACTCGGGACGGCCGAGTAGCTCAGCAGGTCACGTCGATGGTGAAGTCCGCGGTGGCCAACTCGCCGGGGTTGTCCGGGTCGGAACCCTGCGCGGTGCCGGTGATGTGGTAGGTGTCCGAGGCGAACGTCGCCTCAGCGTTGCCCGTCGCGGCGTTGGCAACGCCGGTGAAGCCGTCGAAATTGTCGAAGCTGACCGACTGGGGCTTCGGCGTGTCGGGTTCAAGGTCGAGCATCGCGTGCACGTGGGCTGGTTCGGCGCCGATATTCACCGTCAACAACCATTGAACCTGCGCGCAGGAGACATCGTGCGAGGTTCGGGCATTGCCGTTGATTGCGACCCGGGCCCTCTTCTGCACATTGCCCGACTGACCGCAACCCGATGTGCCGGCCAGCACAGCACCGGCGACCAGTGCTGCGGCGACGCACCGGCGAGGCGGCGTCGAATTAGCTGAAATCAATGATGCCCCTGATGATTTCACCGCTGTGCAAGTCCTGATAGGCGTCGTTGATGTCGTCGAGGCGATACCGCCTGGTGATCATTTCGTCGAGTTGCAGCTGTCCGCTCTGATACAGCAGTGCCAGCCTTGAAATGTCGGCCCTTGGGTTGCACGATCCGAAGACGGTGCCCACCAGGTTCTTGTTCATCAAGATGAAATCCTGCAGGTTGATCTTGATGGAATGGGTGGTTGGCGTGGTCATCCCAGTGAGCACGCAGGTTCCGCCCTTACGGGTCAGGGTCACGGCGGCGTGCACGTCGGCAGCGCCAATCAACGACGGTGACACCACCACGGCGTCGGCCATCACCCCGGAGGTGAGATCGCGGACCAGATCCACCGCGTCGGCAGCCGTTGCGACAGCGTGAGTAGCGCCAAACCGCAGTGCCGACTTCTGTTTGAACTCGACCGGGTCGACGGCGACGATCTGTGCGGCGCCATTGATCCGGGCGCCCTGGATGGCTCCGGTGCCGATACCGCCGGCGCCGATGACGACTGCCGTGTCGCCGCCGCGGATCCGGCCGCGGTGTGCCACCGAACCGTATCCGGTGGGCACCGCACACGACAGCAGTGCACTGGGGGCCAACGGCAACCGCGGATCGATTTTGACCAGCGAGCTCGCTGCGACCACGGTGTGCTGTGCGAACGCACCGATCTTGGATAAGTGACCGAGCGGCTGTCCGTCTCTGGTGTGGTGACGAAACGTGCCGTCGGTGGGCATGCCCGGGGTCAGGGTTCCGATGCCGGCGTCGCAGAGGTACTCCATGCCCGTCGCGCACCAGCGGCACCGCCCGCAGACCGCGACGAAGGACGCCACCACGTGGTCACCCGGCGCGAAATCAGTGACGCCGTCACCGATTTGCCGGACGATGCCGGAGCCCTCGTGACCGCCGATGGTCGGGAACATGGTGGGCAGACCCAGCGACCGCAGCACCTCGTTGGGGGCCGCCATATCGCCGTTGCGGATGTGCTCGTCGGAATGGCACAGCCCGGCGGCGGCCATCTCGACCAGTACTTCGCCGGCGCGCGGCGGGTCCAGCTGGAATTCCTCTATCGACCACGGCTTGCCCACATCGTGCAGGACGGCCGCCCGGCTCTTCACGACACCGGTGTGAACGTCACCGGCAATCGGTTGGGTGACCGGAAGGTCAGTCCGACGATGTCGGCGTCGCTGTCCGGGACCAGCGTCAGATCGGTGACCCGGTCCAACAGGCTCTCCAGCATGATCTGCGTTTCCAGCCTCGCCAGATGCATGCCCATACACATGTGTTCGCCGGCACCGAACGACATGTGCGCCTTGTGCGGCCGAAGGATGTCGAACACGTCGGGATCGGTCCACCGGCTTTCGTCACGGTTGGCCGCTCCCATGCACAAGTCGACTTGCGCACCCTTCGGGATTGTCTTCCCGCCTATCTCGACATCCTGCGTGGTGGTGCGCACCACCGTCGTCAGCGGTGTTTCGTATCGCAGACCTTCTTCAAACGCGAGGGGTATCAGCGATCGATCCTGGTAGAGCATGGCCAGCTGGTCTGGATGGGTGAGCAGGAGATGCAGCAGATTTCCCGACGAGCGGTAAGTCGTTTCCAGGCCGGCCAGCAGCAGCAGCCGCAAAAACGCGATGATCGCTTCGTCGGTCAGCTTCTCTCCGTCGATTTCAGCGCTGACCAGGTCGCCGATGATGTCGTTGGTCATCTTGCGGTGCCGTTGTTCGACCTGGTCGAGGAAGTAGTCGTGCAGTTCGACTGATGCTCGCAGCCCCGCCTCGATGTCGACCGGGATCGAGATCAGGTCGAACGACAGCCTCCGGAACATGTCCAGGTCTTCCATCGGCAGCCCGAGCAGGATGGCGGTGATCCGGGTCGGAAACTCCGACGTCACCGTCTTGACCAGGTCAGCGGCGCCGTGGTCTTTGAACTCATCGACCAGCCCTTCACACACCGGTCTGATGACGGTCGGTTCCCAGTTCCGCAGCGCGGCGCCACGGAAGGCCTTCGCTACCAGGCTGCGGTGTTTGTGGTGTTCTCGGCCGCGCATCGCCAGGATGGTGTGGCCAATCACCAGGCCGATCGTCATGTCGTAGTTCTCTGTGGTGAACACCTCATCGTCGTTGCGGAACGCCCGGAACACATCCTCGTAGCGGAACAGGCTCCACTCGTCGTCCGGCAGAAGTTCCGGTGGTGTCTGCTCGTGCTTCGGCATCACACCGCCGTGCCAGACCGGCTCCGTGCGCCGCATGTGGTTGAAGAACGGGTACGGGCTGGTTTCACCGGTGTGGTCCAAGGTGATCGATCGGTCGTGCGGATCGGTGCTGATTGTCACCGGCATGCCTCTCTCTGCAGCGGACTTGTCTGCGCGGAACCTCGCTATCATAATATAAATAGCAATAAAGCCCAATGGTTGTTGTCGCGTTCGCCGCGGGGCGACATGATTGTCTTAGCTGCTCGAGGGAGGCGGTCAATGCCGATACGCCAGTTTGTCTGCGCACTCGACGAGTTGCCGCCGGGTTCGATGAAGCTGGTCGATGTCGGCAAGTTCGGCGTCGGTGTCTACAACGTGCGCGGCTCGTTGCATGCGATTGTCAACTACTGCTCTCATCAGGGCGCGCCGCTGTGTCTCGGCTCGGTCAACGGCACCACCGAGCCCGACCCGGAACAGCCGGATGGAGTACGCCTGGTGCGCGAAGGTCAGATCGTCCGATGCCCCTGGCACCAATGGGAGTTCGACATCACCACCGGGAAGAACGTCGCCGATCCGCAGCGCCGGGTGCGCACCTACGAAGTCGACGTCAGCGACGGAGAGGTCTACCTCACGGCATGAGCAAACCAACTTCCGGCGGTCCAGTTATCGACGCCAACGTCCAACCGCATTTCCGCAATAACGCTGAAATCCGGCACTACCTGCCGCCGGTGCACAAGCTCCGGGCGATACCGGACGTGGAGCAGCAGTGGTATCAGGCGCCGGGCGGTGACTACCGGCCGGATCTCTATGGCGAGCACTACCCGGGCTCCGACCCGGAAACCGTCAGCCGGCACCTGTTCGGCGACTGGCACATCGACTACGCGATCCTCAACCCGTTGACCCGCGGTAACATCGCCGACTATCTGCTCAACAGCCGGATTTGCGCCGCGGTCAACGACTGGCTGTTGGACCGGTGGCTGATACCGGATGCCACCAACCGGTTTCGTGGCACCATCCGGGTCAACCCCGAGGACCCCAAGGGTGCGGTCGCTGAAATCGAGCGGTTGGCTGGGCATCCGAAAATGGTCCAGGTCGGAGTGCCCATGCAGTCACGCGAACCGTACGGCAAGCCGATGTTCGAGCCGATCTGGGAGGCCGCGGAAGCCCACGGACTTCCGGTGGCGGTACACATCAACGGCGGCAATGGGATTGACCACGCGCCCACCTTCGCCGGCCACGCTCACACCTACCCCGGATATGCGGCGTTCATGCCACTGAACTACTTCGTGCACTTGGCCACGCTGATCGTCGAGGGTGTTTTCGGGCGTCACCCCGGGCTGAAGGTCGTTTTCGCCGACGGTGGTTACGACATTCTCACGCCGCTGATGTGGCGGCTGGACACCTTCTGGCTATCGATGCGTGACCAGACTCCGTGGGTGGACCGGTATCCCAGTGAGTACCTGGCCGACCACGTCCGGTTCTGTTCGTCGTCGCTAGACGGGCCGACCGACACCGGCCAGATTGCCCAGTGGATGGACTTCTCGAACAAGTCGGAACTGGTCATGTACGGTTCGAGCTATCCGCACTGGTCGACATCGCCACCGGGCGTAATGGCGGCGGGTCTGGACAGCCCGCAGCGGGATAAGTTCTTGTGGCGAAACGCCAGTAACTTGTATGGGCTCACCCAACCGACGGCAGCTCGCCCGATCGACGAAAGTAGCGTGTCATGACCGCTTCGGAACGGGCCGAGTCGCAGGTCCAAAGTGATGAGATCGCGGTGACCATCGTCGACACCGACGTGCACCCGATGGTGGCGTCGCTGGATGTGTTGAAGTCTTACGCTCCGCCGGAATGGGTGGACAAGATCTTTCCGACCGGGCACGCGGTGACTCCGATACCACATTTCTATGACACCCCGAATTCCTTTAAGACGTTTTCGCTTCGAACCGACGCCGTCCCGCCCGGCGGTGGATTCCCGGGAACCGACCCCGATTTCGCGGCCAAGCAACTATTGCTTGACGCCGGAGTCAGCATCGCGCTGCTGGAACCGCTGTGCGACGCCCAGCTGCCGGAAGCCGAACACGTGCTGAAATCGACCTACAACGACTGGCTCGCGGACTTGTGGCTGGACAAGCACAACAGCCACGGTCGCTGGCGTGGGACCGTCAGTGTCAGTGCCCAGGCGCCTGAGCTGGCGGCGCGTGAAATCGAGCGCTGGGCGGGCCATCCGTACATGGCTGAGGTGCTGATGACACCGCAGACCCGTGGAATACCTTTCGGTAACCCACATTTCGATCCACTCTATGCCGCCGCGGCTCGCAACGGACTTCCGGTGGCCACGCATCTGATGGGCCAGACCCCGTTTGAGTTGGTCCCCATTTATCCGGTGGGGAATCCGGCGCACTGGCATGATTTCTTCGCATCGTGGCCGCTACTGTTCGTATCGCACTTGATGAGCCTGGTATTCGACGGTGCATTCGACCGCCATCCAGACCTGCGGGTGGTGTTCGTCGAAGGCGGCTTTACCTGGGTGGCGCCGGTGATGTGGCGGATGGACCGAATCTGGGAGGCTCGCCGGGGCGATCTCCCACAGGTGCGACGGCGTCCGTCCGAATATGTGCGCGAGCACGTCCGGTTCACCACGCAGCCACTCGAGGAAATCAACGTCGCGGTGTATCGCGAGTACCTGGAGATGGCCGACCTGGGCAACATCCTGATGTTCTCCACCGACTACCCGCACTGGAGCTACGACTCGCCCAGTTATGCGATCAACCGGTTCCCGCGTGACCAGCGGGAGCGGATCATGTACGGCAACGCAACGGCCTTGTACCGGCTGCCGTCGAGGGTGAAGGCGCTGCCGGGGGAACGGTCAGCCGCCGATGTCGCTTGAGCGTCGGGACGACCCGACGGCGGCACTGGTCGCTCTGGTGCGTGAGTACGACGAGAAATGGTCGACTCTCGATATTGCCGGGCTCGCCGACTTGTGGGAGTTGAAAAGTCCGCAGCCGGTGTATTTCGCCGATGAGTATGCGACGCCGTTGATCGGGTTCGATGAATTCGACCGGCACTGGGTCCGAGTTGGTGGCCGGCTCAAGAAGGCGTCGGTGTCGTCGGAGTTGCGGTACTGCGACATGCTTGCCGACGGCTTTGCTCGCTGCGTGGTACTGAGTAGGTGGCACCTCACCGGACATGAGTCCGACGTAGTGCACACCGGTGCCAGCTGGATCACCTGGCTGGTGGTAGTACGCGGCGACCGCTACCGCATCTGTCACCACATGGAAACACAGGTCTACTTGCCCGACGACGAAGCGCGGTAACGGACCGGCCGGAGCCCGGTCAGACCGGGTCCAGTCGGGCGATCAGCCAACTGCCGTCAACCTTCGACAACGACACCTGCACACTGCGTGCTGCCATCGCCGGCTCCGGCTGCTGTCTGCTGGTGGTGGTCTGGTCCACGAACACCAGCACCACCGCGGATTCGGGGTGCAGTTCTGCCACCGCGATGCCGACCACTTCGGCGGTAGTGGTCAATCCCTTTTCTTTCGCCGCCGGAGCAACCACCTGTCGAGCGAAGTCCTCGAAATAAGACAGGAAGTCACCGGTCAGGTGTGACCTCGCGGTGGCCAGGTCGCTGTCGACCGTCTCCGGCGTGTAAGACAGCATCGCAACGGTGCCGTCGCGCGCCGCACTGGCCACCACGGCCGCCGCGCCGGCATTGGTCTGGTTGTCGGGCCGGTACCAGGAGACGTACAGCCAGGTGGTCAACGCGGCGGCGACCAGCACGAGAAGAACCAGCAGCGCCGGGGCAAGCTTCACCTCAGCGGTTTGCAGCCGGTGTCGGATGCCGGGCTTGTGCCGCGCGTCGTCGGCGGTGCCGATGCGCCGCTCCTCAGCATCGCTGCGCGCTGCATCGTCGTCGGCGGTGCTGATGCGCCGCTCCTCAGCATCGCTGCGCGCTGCATCGTCGTCGGCGGTGCTGATGCGCCGCTCCTCAGCATCGCTGCGCGCTGCATCGTCGTCGGCGGTGGTCATGGCACGTACACCAATTTCGACATCTTGAGCTGATCACCGTCTCTGCTGACCGTCACCCGCAGTCGCCAGGTCCGCGGCTCCGCTTTTGCCCCTGCAGAATTGGTGACACGGGACGTCGCCGCCACCAAGACCACAGCGGAATCCCTTTCCATCGATTCGATCGCGGCTAAATTCACCGTTCCCTCGCTGACCACATGCGCCTGTTTGGTCACCTCGGTGAAATCAGCTGCCTGCCGTTCGAAGTCATCCCTGAATTCGCCGGTGGAGTTGTCCAGCACCCGCTGAATATCCTCCTCGACGTTCTGGAAGTTCAGTGACGTCATGTTGATAACGCCCTGCTTAGCCGCTGCGATAAACGCCGCTGCGGACTGCCGGCGCTGCACTGCGCCATGATGCTGTACCGCGATGAGAACGCTGGCGCCGAGCAACGCACAGACCAAAGCGACCGCGGCGCCGGAGATTACCGTGGCTGGCCGGGGTTTAGTCAACCGGCGTCGCGGCGATTCCGTCCCGGCTGGGCGCTCGGCGGCTTCGTCGGCGTCTGGCGAGTCGGCGCTGGCCGCACCGGTTACTTCCGCGTTGATGGCGGGCTCGTCGGCCTCTTCGGAATCCACGCTGGACTCAGCGCTGTCACGTTGGCGGGTGCGGGCCATGGCGGCCGAATCGGCCTGCTGTCGCAGCCGGATAGCCCGCGCCCGGGCCTGCGCTGCGACAGCCAGTGCTTCGGCCTCGGCGGCTTCGGCTGCAGCGACTTCGGCGTCCTCGACCAATGCTGGATCAGCTATCGGCTGGGTTGCATCCTCGCGCGGCTGGTTGTCATCAGGCATCGCGGCCACGGCCCGTCAACATCACACTCCGGTATGTATCACGACATTGCCCCATTGCTAGCATCGGAGCACCAGAACTCCCACTAGGAGCGATCAGCGTTATGCCTGCCGTCGACTCCCCCGAAAAGATACTCTTCGCGTCGACCACCCAAGCGTTTCTACACAAAGAAGCGTCGCTGAGCCGAGTCCGAGAGTTGCACGCAGCGGGAATTTCTTTCGACCGGGACTGGTGGCGGCGGGCTGCTCAGCTGGGCTGGACTAGCCTGCTCGTGCCCGAGGAATTGGGCGGGGGCAGCATCACCGGCAGCGGCTTTACCGATCTGGCCATGGTTGCCCAGCAGATCGGCGCGACGGTGGCGCCCGGACCGCTGTATCCGGTCAGTACCGTCTTGGCGGGTCTGTCCGACTGCGCCGAGCGTCAAACCCACGCCGGCATCATCGGACCACTCATCTCCGGCGAAACGGTGGCGTCCTGGGCCGTCTACGAACCGGACCAGGACTGGGCGCCGCTGCAGCCGTCGGTGACCGCAACCGCAACCGATTCGGGATACCGCATCGACGGTGTCAAGGATCGGGTCGAGGCCGGCGCGCACAGTGATGTGCTGTTGACGGTGGCGCGCTTCGACGGCGGGGTTCGGCAGTTCCTGGTGCCGACGACCGCGCCGGGCGTGCGGATCGAGTCCCAGTCGTCGGTGGACCTGGTCAAGCAGTACGCTCGGGTGCGTTTCGACGGGGTGGAGGTCGACCACGCGGCCGCAGTTGGAACCGTCGATGAGACCACCGCGCTGGTTGAGCGGCAGAGCCAGGTCGCACAGGTCTTGCAGTGCGCCGAGGTGGTTGGGATCTTGCAGACGGTGTTCGACATAACCGTCGGCTGGGCATTCGACCGGCACACGTTCGGCCGGCCGCTGGCCTCCTACCAAGCGCTGAAACACCGCTTCGCAGACATGAAGATGTGGGTTGAGGCCTGTAAAGCCACCACGGCGGCGGCGGTGGCCGACATCGCCGCCCGCGCACCGCAGGCGGCGCGTTCGGCCAGCGTGGCCAAATCGTACGTCGGGGAAATGGGCGTCCAGGTGGTGCAGGCCTGCGTGCAGATGCATGGCGGTATCGGCGTCACTTGGGAGCATGACTTACATCTGTATCTGCGACGGGTGACGCTGTACCGCTCCATGTTCGGCACTCCCGAGGAGCACAATCTGCGGGTGTATGGGTGGGAAGAGGCTTCGCGGTGACGCACAACCACGAAACGGTCGATCAGTTCGCCGCCCGGGCCGCCGCCTGGCTGGCCGATAACATGCCGCGCATCGATCCGGCATCACCACCCACCGTCGACCGTGATGACGAACGCTGCTGGCGACGGGCACGTGAATTGCAAAAGCGACTCTACGAAGGCGGATTCGCCGGCATCTGCTTCCCCCGCGAATACGGCGGCCTCGGGTTGAGCTATGAATACCAAAAGGCGTTCGACCGCGAGACCGTGGGCTACGAGATGCCGCTGATCCTCAACACGCCCACGTTCACCATTTGCGCCGCAACCTTGCTCGACACCGCCGGCGAAGAGCAAAAACGCCGACACATCGGGGCGGTGCTGCGCGGCGACGAGGTGTTGGTCCAGCTGTTGTCCGAGCCCAGCGGCGGCTCGGACCTTGCCGGCGTGATTACCCGGGCTGACCGGCACGGCGACCGGTGGGTGATCAACGGCGCAAAGACGTGGAGCACCAGTGCATTCGCCGCCGATTACGGGCTATGCCTAGCCCGCACCAATTGGGACGTGCCCAAGCATGAGGGGTTGACCATGTTCCTGGTGCCGATCGCGCATCCCGGCATCACCATGCGGCGCATCACCCAACTCAACGGCTCTACCGAGTTCTGCGAAGAGTTTCTCGACCATGTCGATGTCGGCGACGACGCCGTCGTCGGCGAGGTGAACAACGGCTGGGCGGTAGCCTCACGGCAGCTGTACCACGAACGCCGCGCGGTCGGCCAGGGCTCGGAGTTCGCCAGCGGTACCGGCAGTGAGGGCGGCGACTTCCACGCGGTGGACTATGTTGCGCTGACGGAGAAAACCGGCCAGACCGACAACGAGCGGGTGCGGGAGATGGCCGGTCGGGCGCTGGTACACCGCGCGGTGGGCGAACAGTTGATCCGCCACGTGTACCGCAGCGTTCGCGACGGCGACCTGCCGCCGGCCGGCGGAACACTGATCAGGCTCTTTCACGCTGACACCGTGACTTTGGATATGGATACCGCGCTGGCGATCGCCGGGACAGCCGGGGTGGTGGGCGAACGCGGTGATGGTCTGGAGAACGGGCTGCGCTATCTGTCGCGACAGGCCATCTGTATCGGCGGCGGCACTACGGAGATGGCCCGCAACGTCATCGGTGAGCGGGTGCTCAACTTTCCCCGCGAGTACGCCGCCGACCGGGGGGTGCCGTTCAACCAGGTGCGGCGCCAACAGCAGCCCTGACGGCCCCGTCTCCCCGGCGAACAGACATAAAAGCACCCCATTCATTCCGGTCGAAAAAAGGGGATTTTGCGTCTGCTCGGCGGCTTAGAGGATCGCGCCGCTGTCTTTGGCCGCCGCGATGGCATCCCAATCTAGACCCAGCTCCAGCAGGATCTCTTCGGTATGTTGGCCGTGTTCGGGGGCACGGGCCGGAGGCGGTGGTGTCTCGTTGAACTGCACAGGAGCAGCGACCATTTGGTATTCGTCACCGGCGTCGTCAACATTAGTGACGAGATAGCCGTTGGGTCGGTTCTGCGGATCGTGCAGAACCTCGCGTGGTGTGGCCAGCGGTGCCCACACGCCCGGCTCGTCGGCCAGTGCGGTGCGCCAGTGCTGCAGGTCGTATTCGGCGAATCTAGCGCCGATGAGTGCAGTGGCCTCGGCGGCGTTGGCCGACAGATTCGAAGCCGGTACGAAGCGTTCGTCGGTCGCGAGTTCGGGTAGGCCCAACCGCTGACAGAAGCCGGCCCAATATCGGTCCGGTTGTAAAAAGACCAACTGTATCCAGCGGCCATCCTTGGTCTTGTATCGGTTGACCAGCGGATTGATGGCCAATCCCGGTGGGGCGCCGGGGATGCCGTCGATATCGAAGAAATCCGCTACCGAAATCGACGGTGCGATCGCCCACATCGCCTGAGCCAGCAGCGACGAGTCCACGATCGCGGTCTCACCGGTGCGTTGCCGGTGGAACAGCGCCGCGCACACCCCACCGGCCAGGGTGGCCCCGGCTTGCAGGTCGCCGAAGGCCGGGCCCTGCACCGCGGGATATTCCGTTCCGAACGGTGTCAGCGTGTAAGCCACCCCGCCGCGAGCCAGGTAGGTGGCAGCGTCGAATCCACCGCGGTTGCGGTCCGGTCCACGTACCCCTAATCCGGTGCCGCGCGCGATGATGATGTCGGGGTTGTCCGCTCGGATGTCTGCAACCGTCAGCCGTGCCCGTTCCAGTGCGTCTGGCCGCCAGTTGGTAAGCAGCACATCGGCATCCGACAACAACTTTCCGAACAGTTTGCGTCCGTCATCGTTTTTGAGATCCAGCGCGATGCTGCGCTTGCCACGGTTGCCCAGTTCGAGCATGAAGTCGGCATCGACCCGCGCGGCTTCCCGGGTGAACCCGCCCACCACCAGAGCGCGCCCCGGGTCGCCGCCGGCGATGCTCTCCACTTTGATCACATCGGCGCCCCAGTCCGCCAGGGCAACACCGGCGGACGGAACGTAGGTCCACGAAGCGAGTTCGATCACTCGAACGCCACTGAGCATGCGGGACACTGAGGACATCGACCACCTTCTCGTGCGCTGGCGTCGTCGCGGCCGGCTTGACGTTCTGTGCTACTTTACTATCTTTATCATGTTAGCTGTACCGGCCTGACCGAGGAGCGCCGATGGGCAGAGTCACGGGCAAGGTGGCATTGATCAGCGGTGCGGCGCGTGGCCAGGGCCGTTCCCATGCGCGCATGCTGGCCGCCGAGGGTGCCGACATCATCGCGGTCGACTTGTGTCAAGACATCGCGACCAACGACTACCCGTTGGCTCGACCGGAGGATCTCGACGAAACCGCGCGGCTGGTGGAAAAGGAGGGATGCAGCGCGTTCACTGCCATCGCCGACGTCAGAGACCGTCCGGCCTTATCGAAGGCGATCGACGAAGGCGTAGCCCAGTTCGGCCACTTGGATGTGGTGGTGGCGAACGCTGGGATCGCGCCGCTGACGGCCGGCGGCCCCATCCAAGCCTTCGCTGACGCCATCGACGTCGACCTGATCGGCGTGCTGAACTTGGTGCACGCCAGCCTCAAACATTTGCAGACCGGTGCGTCGATCGTCGTGACCGGTTCGCTGGCAGCGTTTATGGCCGCAACGAACACCTCGGGCATCGACGCCGGTCCGGGCGGGGCAGGCTATGGATTCGCCAAACAGGTGGCTGCGCACTACGTCAACGATCTGGCGCTGCAATTGGCGCCCAGCAATATTCGAGTCAATGCGATCCACCCGACGAACTGCAACACCGACATGCTGCACAGTCCACCGATGTACCGCGCCTTTCGGCCGGACCTGGCGAACCCCACCCGCGAGGACGCGGAACTGTCTTTCCCCGCGCTACAGGCGATGCCGATTCCCTACATCGAACCCGAGGACGTCAGCGAAGTGGTGCTGTTCTTGGCGTCAGACGCCTCGCGGTACGTGACGGGCCAGCAGATCCGCGTCGACGCCGGTGGATTCCTGCGCGCCAAGCCCTGGTCGGGCCCGTAGCGTTCACTGCGCGAACGGACGCAAACATCCCTTCGTCACGTAGATTTCGGGGACTTTTGCGGCTTGATAGGAGCTATTGCTCGCGGGTTAAGCCGACACCGGCTTAGCGACCTTCATCACCTCCATCATGTTGCCGCCCATGATCTTCTCGATGTCGGCTTGGTCAAATCCCTCGAGTTCGTCGATGAAGCTCAGCGGGTCGGCCAATCCCTCCGGGTGCGGCCAGTCGGAACCGAAGACCACTCGGTCAGCGCCCACCATCTGGACGATGTCGGCGAACCGGTCCTCCCAGAACGGGCTGATGTAGACGCAGCGCTTGAACGCCTCGACTGGGTCCTCGTTGAAGGCGCTGGGCATCTTCTTGTAGACGTTCTTCAATCCCTTGAACAGGTCAGGGACCCAGTCGGCGCCGTTCTCGATCGACAGCACGCGCAGATCCGGGTTACGCGAAAACGCGCCATGGCAGACCAGCGCGCCCATCGCGTCGAAGATCGGTCGGTGGCCCATGGCCAGCATCCGAAACGCGGTGGGCCGGAACGGCAGGAACTCGTCACCCGGCTCCCATACGTTGCACATCTCGGCGTAGCCGGTGTCCGAGGCGTGCATCGTCACCGGGATGCCGGCTTTGACGCAGGCCTGCCAGAACGGGTCGAACTCCTCCAGCCCGAACGAGCGGCTGCCCCGGAAGCCGGGCACCGGGCCGGGCCGAACCAGCACGGTGCGGGCGCCCCGTTGCAGGCACCAGTCCAGTTCGTCGAGGGCCCGATCGACGATGGGCAGGGTGATTACCGGCGTGGCGAAGATGCGTTCTTGGTAGTTGAATGACCAGGTTTCGTGCATCCACTGGTTGAGCGCGTGGATGACGTCGTGAATCAGTTCCGGGTCATCTTTCATGTGCTCTTCGACCAGGCTGGCCAGGGTGGGGATCATCAGCGCGTAGTCGAGCCCCAACTCGTCCATCACCTCGAGCCTCGGCCCGGGCTCACGGAAGGCGGGGATGGCCTTCATCGGTTCGCCCATCATCTCGCGGTAGCTCTTGCCGCCGCTGCCGTGCCGGAAGTACTCCTCCTGAGCACCCGGGCGGGCAACCACTTCGAACGTTGGGTTGGGAATGTAGTTGCTGATCTGGCCTCGCACGACGATCTTGGTCCGACCGCGCACCTGCACGTAGTCGATAACGTGCTTGCGGTTGTCCGGCAGGAACTTGGTCAGTGCCTCCTGCGGTTCATACAGGTGGTTGTCGGCGTCGAACACCGGAAAAGGAAGTTCGCGGGACGGCATGATGGCCTCCTGAGCTGTATCGGAGAACAAGTGGTAACGACATTACCACTTGTTGCCTCCGGGCGTAACCGGGCGATGCGATTCGGCTATCGGGCGTCGCGGCCACGCACGACCGCGAAACTCACCGTGGCGGTCGCTGCCAGTTCATCCTGGCCGTTGCCGAATATGTCCACCTGCACGATGACCGAGCGTTGGCCGGCCCGCAGCACTTTGGGAACCGCCTCGGCAGGGCCCCGGGTGATCGGGCGCAGGTATCGGACGACGAGGTCCGCGGTGGTCAGGCTGGCGCCAGGTGGAACGTGCTCCAGCGCCAAGCGCCCTCCGGCAACATCGGCGAGCGTGGCGACCAAACCGCCCTGCAGCGCGCCAGCGGTGTTGACCACCCGCGGACTCACCGGCATGGTCATGACGAACTCGGCGCTGCGCGAGGCAGTTTCGCGTAGTCCGAGCTGGGTAAATAGCTGGGCCAACGATGGCGCCGGCATCTCCCGGTCGCTATCTGCCCCGAGCGCCCGTATGCAGAAGTCGTACAACTGGCCGGTGTCGATCGGGGTTCCGGTCAACTCGGCACCGAGCCAGTGCAACCGCAGCGCGCCCAACACCGTCTGCATGACGATCGCCGCCGCGACAGCAACGTCTGCACCGGGCCGGAATACGCCCTCAGCGACCCCTCGGTCCACCAGCTCGCGCAGCAGCTGATGCAGCGGGGACAACACCCGGGCGTAGTCCCGGGGCCGGGTCTCGGCCAGTTGCTGGTTGTACAGACTCAGCGCCCGATTCAGGCCGTCCTGGATGCTGGATTCCGGTCGGGCGCTGACCCGGTCGATGACCAACCTGAGCGCGGCGCCGGCGTGCAACCCATCGGTCTCGGCGCGCCAGCTCCGTGCTGACTGCGCCATCGTCTTTTCGACCAGCGCCAGCAACAAATCATCCTTACTGGAAAAATGCTGGTAAAAGGACCGTAGCGACGTCTTGGAGCGGGTAACCACCTCCTGCACGGTGAAGTCGGTGCGCCCGGTTTCGCCGAGGATGGCGATCGCGGTTTTGATAAAGCCCGCGGCGCGGGTGGCCGGGTCGGCCGTGTCATGCGTGGTCATCCCGCCTCCTGTCGGTGCGCGCCGATAACGCGGTGAGAATCACGTTACCGGCTTGCCCCGATGACGACGATCAAAATGGTGGGGGATCGTCGTCATCGCCGGCCGTCGGTGGCGCCGGTCCGGTCCAGGCGGCGTGCCGGGCGGCATGGCGGGCTTGGCGTTCGTTGCGGTTTTTACGACGTTCGGCCGCGACGTAACGCGCGTGATTTTGCGCCCGGGTGCGTCGCCGTTTTGGCACCTTCGCGGTGCGGTTGGTGCGCTGCGGAGGGTTCACTGGATCCGATGATGCTAATTCCCCGGTGGGCGTACACAAGCTGGGGAACAGCAGCGCGCTGCCCGGGGTGGTGACGTAGGTCTGTCCGCCCGGTGATTTCCAGATGACGGTGCCGTCCGGGAGCTGTTGGTCCTGCCAGCCCCAGAACGTTTTGAGCAAATGATGTTCGCGACACAGGCATTTCATGTTCGATGCATGAGTTGCCCCACCGTCGGCATACGGAGTTGTGTGGTCGAAATCGCAGTGGGTGGCCGGTTTATCGCAACCCGGGAATCGACATGTTAAGTCCCGGCAGCGAATGAAATCGGCCAGCGCGCGAGACGGGGCGTAGCCAGATTCGGGCGGTGCGTCTACCGGCGCTGAGAGCGGTTGGACCCGCGCCGAGTTCGCCAGCTCGGCGATCAACTCGGCAGGGATCAATGCCTCGGCGCCAATCAGAGCGCCCGCGGCCTGGCCGGTGCCGTCCAGACTGGCCTGCTCTGCGACGACATAGATCACGGCCGGCCGCGACACCGCCGAAGCCGCCGGGCAATTGAGACCACCGCAGCGGCACTGCAGCTGCTGACCACCGGCTGCCAACACGCCCATGGCGTCGGCGCGCCGCTGCTTGTGGGTGCGCGGGTCTTCCGAGCACACCGTTGCGGCCAAGGCGTCCAATCGTGCGTCCACCGCCTGCGCGTCGGTGGTGAGCAGTCTGCCGAACACTTCGCTCAAACCGTTTTGGCTGTCCCAGATGGAAAATTCCCGACTGGCCTGCTGCTCTCGGCGGCGGCGTACCGCATCGCGGTCGGCCTGGGCCACCACCTTGTCGATGTAACCAGCCAGCCGACCCGGGGTCATCGACGGCCACCGCGCCGCTCGCGCTGCTAAGACGGCATCGACGGCCGCCATCGTCTCGGCGTCGGTGATCAAATCAGTGCGATACACGATCGTCTGGAACGTCGAATAGCTGATATCGCCGGCGCAGAGTAACGCCCCCACTTTCGGAAGCCGGCTGCGCATCGCGCGGGCGTAGTGCAGGTAGCTGCCGGCCCAGTGGGTACTGATCCGCAATGCCACGGCGATCTCGGCGGTGATGTTGCACCAGGTATCGGTGGCCCAGGTTTCCCGCTCCCCGTACTGGCGTAAGACCAGCAGGTCAAGATCGTTGATCGCGGTCAGCCGAGCGCCCGCGGCCCGGTTCTCTGCCCGGGTCGCCGCGCGCATCCGGTCGGTTAGCGCCGCCAGCGTGTCCGGCTGAATATCGAACATGCTTTCGATTATGACAGCACGGTCAGACACCCGGGCCGCTGACGCGTCAGATCCGGCCGTCTGTGCAGAAACCACCAACTGTGCAGCAACCGCTCCGGGCCGAACGAAACCGACGACCGCCGAGCCAGCGTTTAGACCCCGCCGTTGCAACCGCCCGGCGGCGCCAGCGAGGACGGCACCAATTCGTCGGCGACCACGCAGTGCAAGCCGTACATCGACCGCAGTTCCGGGTTCAGCCCCGGCATCTCCGGACCAGTCGAAAACTGGACATAACGCCAATGCGAACCGTCCGGGTAGGGGACACCGTCACAATAGATGGCCGAGACCTGAAGACCTTTCATACCGCGGCCGCCGGGGCAATAGCCGGTCTGGACGTTAGGCATGTGGGGATCGGGCTCGGGCCGGGCCATGGCGGGTGCGGCCGCGGCGAACACGGTCGACAACGCTGCCGCGACCGCAGCGATCGATCGTCTCATCGCTGTCACCTTTCGTCGTTTCCCTGTTCTTACCCGAAACCCTCTGGTCCCGGGTGCAATTGCGTCCAACCGAACCGGCGTCAACACCGGCGTCAATACCGGGGTGGATGTTCGACTACCCGCCTCGGACTTCGATCATCGCCGAACGGTTGACCTTGGTCGCCGCGGTGCGCGGAATTTCGTCGACGAACTCGACAGACTTGGGCACTTTGTAGGCGGCCAACCGGCTTTTGGCGTAAGCAATCACCTGCTGCTCGGTCAGGGCAGGGTCGGTTGGTTGCACCACCGCGTGCACCCGGCGTCCCCACTGCGGGTCGGCGAGGCCGATGACTACCACGTCGGCGATCCCCGGAAAGTCGACCAACGCACATTCCACTTCCGCGGGGAACACGTTGGCGCCTCCGGTGACGATCATGTCGGAGCGGCGGTCGGCGACGTAAAGGTAGCCGTCCGCATCCAGGTACCCGATGTCGCCGGCTGTCCGGAACCCGTCCGGCGTGCACGGCAGCGGCGCCGCGTCACCCAGGTAGCGGTATCCCGCACTCATCGGCGCGCGCAAGTAGATGTCGCCGAACTCGCCTGGGCCCAACGGCATCTCGTACGGATCGAGGATGCGCACCTCGGTGCCCCGGAATCCACGGCCGACGCTGCCCGGATGAGTCAGCCATTCGTCGCCACGCAACGCCGTCAGACCGAGGTTCTCCGTCATCCCGTAAGCCATCACCACCCGTTCGGGAGACAGCAGCTCAAACCAGGTGCGTAGCAGCGCCGGGGGCATTACCGCGGCGCCCTGCAGGATCCACTCCACGCCGTCGAAGTTGCGCCGCGAAATCTCTGGTAATGCTGCAATCCGCCCCAGCATCGTCGGGGTGGCGGTGAAGGTGGTCACGCGGTACTTCTCGATCGCGGCGACAACCATCGCCGCGTCGAATCTTTCCAGCACCACCAACCGGTCACCGCCCAACAGACTGGTCAGGGTGGCAAAGCCATTGGTGTGATACATCGGTCCGGGCACCAAGACGGTCTGCGGTCGCGGAACCGGCGCCCAGTGTGCCATAAATGGCTCGCTGTGCTGCGCCGTCCAGATCGCCGGGGCCAGGTTGAGGATCACCTTGGGCAGGCCGGTCGAGCCGCTGCTACAGATCCCGCTGGCGTGGGGCGAGACCGCTGCCGGTAGCGGGTCGGCGGACTGGGCCGCGGCGCAAGCGGCCAGCGCAGACCTGTTCGTCTCGTCGAGCACGATGGCAGCCTCGACCACCTTGAGCACCCGGGACCGCTCCCAATCAGGTAAGTCCCAGCGCATCGGCACCGGGACCGCGCCGATCTTCCAGCAGCCCAACGCGGCCAGCACCAAGTGGTCGCCGTTCGGTACCGCCAGCGCCACCCTCGAGCCGGGCTCGGCGCCGGCGGCCGTCAGGGCGCGTCCCCACTGGTTGGCCAGCGCGTCGAGCTCAGCGAAGGTCAACGGGTGGGCGGTGCCGTCGGGTGCCAGTGTGACGATCGCCAGCTCACCTGGGCGTTGCGTCCCCAATTCCCGCAGCCGCTCCGGGAACGGTATGCCAGGGTGTGGTGTCATGCCGTTCTCGTGAACAGCGTTTCCAGATGGCCATCGCGCACCGCCGCGGTTAACCGCAGGGCAAGGTCCTCGCTTCCGGACGGCAGTCGGATCAACGGCTGCGTGTGTCGGTCGAGCACGCTGATGTCGGACTCGTCACAAAACCCGAGCGCGCCGAGCAGTTGGTGCGCCGTGCGGAGGACCTGACGGCCGGTGTCGACGGCTTTCATCCGCAATACCAGCGCATCGGCGGAAAGCACCTGTGCGGGCGTCGCTTCCGGTCGGCAGACACTGTACTTGGCGAGTTCTTCAAGTCCTCGGACCGCGACCGACGCGTCCGCGACGGCGAACCGCACGGCCTGAAAGTCAGCGAGCGGCTTGCCGAACTGAACCCGCGCGCATACGTGCTCGCAAGTGATCTGCAGCGCGCGTTGCATCGCACCGAGGATGCGCCACGACCCCAAGACCAGGTGCACGTTGACGTCGGTCGGGGGCACAACGCCGTGCGGCTCGCTCAGGGCTGCCGGTACCAGGAACGGGCCCAGTATGGCCGCCGTTCGCGAGGACGGCCGCGGGCGGTAACACCGGCCGTCGAGGTCGGCGGCGAGCCACTCGCCGGCCAAGTCGCCATGGTCGATCCGGGGCGCCGTCGGGTCAACCAGCGCCAGTCTGGCACCGCCGATTGACAGCAACTCTTCGACCAGCGGGTAGGGCAGCGCCGCCGCGCCGGCGGCTTGGCAGAGTACGGCTGCGGCCAGCAGTTCGTCGGAACGGGACCGGACGTCGAGGTCGAACGCGCCGAGTTCGCTCAGCGCGGCGCGGGCCTCAGCCCGAACCCGGTCGTCGGTTTCCGCACGCAGCGCCGCCTGGGGACCGCCCAGCCGGCCGAGCCGGTCGGACGCGACCATAGCGAAGTCCGCGATGTCTTGTGGCAGCGTTGTTTTCACCGGTACGCCCCCAGCACCTCGCGCGCCACGAGCATCCGTTGCACCTCGATGGTGCCGGATGCCACGGTGGCTGCCTGGGCGTACCGCCAGTGGTCCTCAATCGCTCCGTGCAGCGGCGCCGAGAACCCGCTATCCAGCGCTCGGGGCCCCAACACGTCGAACAGCAGCTCCGCGACCTGCTGATCACACGTGGTGGTTGCGATGCGAGCCGCGCTGGCCGCGGCCCCGGCCGCCGGGTCGTCCAACAGCGATACCGCACGGTAGGCGAGCAGTCGGGCCACCCGCAGGTCTACCAGCGCCCGGCTCCATCGGGTGCGCAGCGACTCGGGCAGCCGGTCCCAGTCGTCACCGAGTTCACTGCGCAGCCGGTCCAGCAGCGACTCGCACCGCGCGTAACGGGCGATGCCAACCCGTTCGAAGGCCAGCGCCTCACGCATCACCTGCCAGCCGCCACCGACCTCGCCCAGCACGTCGTCTGGGCTGGCCGGCACACCGTCGAGGAACATCTCATTGAGGTGGTGTGGTCCGAGCATCGACCGGATGGGCCGGACGGTGATGCCGGGACGGTCCATCGGGATGAGGAAAAGGGTGATCCGGTGCGCCTTCGGTGCGTTGGGATCGGTGCAGGCGGCCAGCGTGCACCACGATGCCATCTGGGCATACGAAGTCCAAACCTTCTGACCGGTTATCCGCCATCCGTCGCCATCGGGTACCGCCCGGGTACGCAGCGAAGCGAGGTCGGTTCCCGCCTCGGGCTCAGAAAATCCTTGGCACCAAATCACCTCCCCGGCGGCGATCGCCGACAGGTGCCGGGCCTGCTGTTCCGGTGTTCCGTAGCGCATCACGGCCGGACCGACCCAGTTGATGCCCATGTACTGGGCGCCACGGGGTTCGTGGTGCGCCCACATCTCTTCGCGTAGCACGGTCTGCTGCCAAACCGACCCGCCGCCACCGCCGTGCTCCTTGGGCCAGGCCAGCGCGAGTAAGCCCTCGGACGCCAGCAGCTTGCAGAACGACTGGGTGGTCGCCAGATCCCGTGGGTTATCGGTACATGCACCCAGGAAGCCATCCGGGATGTGCGCAGAAATCAAGTTTCGCAGGTGTTTTCGTAGCCCGCCCGCATCGGCGCCAAGGTCGTAGTCCATCCGGTCATCCCTTCGGCAGCCCGAGCACCCGCTCGGCGATGATGTTGCGCTGAATCTCCGACGTGCCGCCGTAGATAGTGGCCGCCAGGGCGTCCTGGCGCTCGAACAACAGGTCCGGGTCGGTGGCTGAACCGATCCCGGCTATTGCCGCGTTGAGTTCCCAAACACGCTGTAAGGTAACGGAGCCGAGCAGTTTGAGGATATCTGCCTGCGGGCTGGCCCGCCCGGCGAGCTCGTCGTTCAGGGCCCGGTATCCGGTGGTCCGCAACGCCTCGGCGTCGGTGAGCAGCGAGCCCAGGTCGGCGAAGACGTCGCTGGCGCCGCCCAACTTGCGGGTTTTTTCCAGCCCCCGTTTTATTTCGACCCAGTTCATGATCCAGATCATCTGCCGTTCGTGCTGTAGCGACGACAAGGCGACCTGCCAGCCGCCGTTGAGTGGGCCCAGCAGGTTGTCGGCGGGGACCTGCACGTCGTCCAGGAACACTTCGCAGAACGTCTCGTCGGATTTCGACGCCATGCGGATCGGCCGGACGGTCACGCCCGGGGAGCGCAAATCCAGGATCAGGCAGGAAATGCCGCGGTGCTTGGGTGCTGACGGGTCGGTGCGGGCGTACAGCGTGCACCACCGGGATTGGTGTGCCTGAGTGGTCCAGATCTTGCGGCCATTCACCCGAAACCCGTCTCGGTCGCGTTCGGCTCGGGTGCGCAGGCCGGCGAAGTCGGATCCGGCTTCCGGCTCGGACATGCCCAGTGCCCACCATTCGTCGCCGCGCAGCAGCGGCACCAGCAAGCGGTCCACCTGCGCGGGCGTGCCGAACTGTCGAAGCGCCGGCGCAACCACATTGGGACCGGCGATGTTCGGAAGTTTGGGCGCCGATCGCAGCGCCCCGGCCAACCGGATTTCCATCGCCGCTCGCAAGTCCAGTGATCGACCGCCGTGCTCGGCCGGCCACGTCGGCTGCAGCCACCCGGCCTCGAACGCGGCGCGCTGGTATTCCCGGCGCAACCCGATGTCCCAGCGGTAGTCGCGATAGCGTTCGCCGTAGTAGTCGTCGGGTAGAACCGTCGCCAGCCAAGCGACGAACTCGTCCACCACGCCGGCGGTGGTCATCCGACACCCTCGATGAAGCGTCGCCCCAGCGCGTCATACAGCGCACGGCTGTCACCCAGGAGGGCCGCGGCTTGCCAGGCGTGCCGCAGAACCAAATGGAGGTTGTGCTCCCAGGTCTGGGCGATCGCGCCGTGCACCTGAACCGCGGTGCGTACACAGCCGAGTGCTGCCTCACCGGCGGCCGCCTTAGCCGCCGCAGCGGCCGTCCACGCGGCGGCCGGGCCGGTGTCAGGGTCGTCGAGGCGGGCCGCTGCGGCATAGCTGAGGCTGCGGGCCCGCTCGAGCGCCACGTAGTTGTCGGCCAAGGCATGTTTGACGCCTTGGAATGCGCCGATCGGTTTGCCGAACTGGCGACGCGTCTTGGCGTGCTGAACAGAGCGGGTCAACGCTGCGTCGGCAACGCCGACCAAATCGGCGGCGGCGACGACGAGCGGTGTCGCCAAAGCCATTTCCACGTCCACTGGCGCAACGACGGCCGGGCTGGCGTCGAGTTCGACATCGGTCAGCGGGTGCGCCGGATCGATGCACTCGCCCGGCTTGCCGATGAGCGCGTCTTCGGCGCGGACCGCCGCGGCGACCGGTCCGTCGCCAGAGTCGGCGAGCGTCACGATGAAGTCGGCATGCGCCGCCCAGCTGACTCCCACCGCGCGCCCGGACAGCCGACCCGACCGCAGTGTCATAGGCACACCCGGCAGTCGTCGCCCGGCGGGGTGAACGGCCAAGGCGGCGACGGTTCCGGCGGCGATCTCCTCGCGAACCCAGTCCAGGGCGGAGCCACTGCGGCGCAGCAAACCGGCTGCCATTCCAACGCTGGCCAGCAACGGAATCGGAGCAACGGCGGCCCCGCACGCTTCGGCGACCACGGCCAACTCGACGGCACCGAACGCGCCGTCCGCGCCCGGGTCGGCCAACTCGGTCCAACCCAAACCGGTGACGGTCTTCCACAGCGCACGCCAGTAATTCGGATCGGTCGCTGAATCGGTGATCGCCCGGCGCGCCACATCGGGCGGACATTCGGCACGCAGAACTTCACCGGCGCTGGCCCGCAGCGCCATCTGCTCGGGGCTCAATCCGACATCCATAAGACCTCTAACATTGTAAAAATAGTAAACTAGACAGGTCAACCGCCGTAGGGTTGCCAGCATGACGGAGTGGTATCTGTTCCTGCCCCAGGTACGGTTGCCGGTCGCCGATATCGTGGCCCGGGCCAGGGCCGCCGAAACCAGCGGATTCGACGGCATCGCGTTCATCGATCATCTCGAGGTTCCCGGGCAGCCTGACGAAAGCATCTGGGAGGCAATGAGTATCGCCGCATGGGTGGGGGCCAAAACAGAACGATTACACATTGGCCACCTGGTGCTGTGTGATGCATTCCGGCATCCGGCTGTACTCGCCAAGCAGGCCGTCACATTATCGACGGCAATGGGCGGCAGGTTCGAGCTCGGCCTGGGTACCGGTTCCTGGCCGGCCGAGTTGGCCAGGTTCGACATCGGCCAGGCTGATCCGGCGGCCAGGGTGCAGCGACTGGGCCGCCATCTGCACCTGATCACCCGATACTGGAGCAGCGATGAGCGGCCCGACGTCGGGCAGGCGCCGCGACCGTCGTATCCGATCCCGCTGGTGCTGGGTGGAACCGGGCCTCGGCTGATGGAACTGGTTCGCCGCTACGCCGATTGGTGGAACCTGCCCGCCAACCACATCGAGAAGTTGGGGCGACTGGCTCGGGCCGCGGGGCCGGCGCGGGTCTCGGTGCAACAGATGGTGGGTTTCGTCCGCCGAGGTGGCGACCCGGTGGCGGTGCGAGAGGCGAGCACCCGTCGCTTCGGTTACCTGGGCGCGGGGCTGGTGTGCGGCGACGCCGACGAACTGGTTCGGCACTTCGCCGGACTGAGCGCCCTGGGTGTCGATCGGTTTTATGTCTGGTTCGCTGATTTCGCCAACCCGGACAGCTTGGCGGAGTTCGGTGAATCGGTAATCAAGGTTTTTGCTGCGCAGCGCGACGACGGGCTTCGGTCGGCACCACCGGAGGCCGGGCGAACGGGCCGCGTCGCACGGCATTGAGCCGGACCTCGGGCAGATCAACCGACGGGTCCACGGTGTCAAGCCACGCGACGGTGTCGGCGACATCGGAAACGTTGATCGCGTACATCTCGAACGGGACGTCTTCGAGCATCTCGGTCTGCACCGGGCCCGGGGTCACGACGTGGACGCTGATACCGTCGCGGTCCACCTCGAGCGCCAAGGCACGGGCGAAGGCGTTCATCCCGGCTTTGGTCGCCGAATAGGCGGTACGGGCCGGCATCGGCTCGTGTGCGGCCGATGAGGAGACGAACACCAGTCGCGAACCGGGCAACATCCGGGGCAGCACCGCGGCGGTCACCACGAAACAGGAGTCCAGGTTGGCCGCCATGATGGTCCGCCACTGGTCGAAAGTCTGTTTACGCGCATAGGTTCCGCCCAGCACACCGGCCGCGTGAACCACGAGGTCGATGGTGGCCACTGAGTCGATCGCCGCAGCGAATCCGACCGGATCGGATGCGTCGGCTGCGATGTGGCGAGCGCCGATCTCGTCGGCGGCGGCTCGCAGGGGCCCGACCCGGCGGGCCGACAACACGACGTCGTAGCCCAGGTCGTGCAGCTTACGTCCGCACGCTTTGCCGATGCCGCCACTGCCGCCGGTGATCAGTGCCGTCCTGGACGCTGGCCTCAACGCGGCTCGCCAAGTCGACGATCACTGGGGGCGACTGTCCCGGGGGCGGGACAGTGCCTGTGGCGACAATGCATAGATCCGCCGATCAGAGCGGTCGGAGAGCACGTGGGTCTGGGTATCGGAGACATGTCGGGCGGCGATGCGGCGGGCCCGTTCGACGTCGCCGGCCTCGATCATCTCGGTCAGCTTGAGGTGGGTGTTGAGCACCGCACGGCGTTGCGGCAGCGATGGATACGTGCCTTTCGCGGCACTCTCGTCAGCCCACTGCTGTTCATGGCTGGTCCAGAGCGTTTCCAGGCTGCCGACCACCGCGATCATGGTGTGGTTTCCGCAGCCGTGCACGAGCAGATTATGGAACTGGCGCCCGATTTCGGTGAATTGCCCACCGTCGTCCAGTTGGGCAGCCATCGCGTCGTTGATTCGGTTGAGTTCGGGCACCAATGTTTCGGCACGGTCCGGCCGCTGAGCGGCCAGCGCCGCACAGACCGGTTCCAGCTCCCGTAGCGCCGCACCCAGGTCAGCCAGGCCGACGTACTCACTCTGCAGCAGCAGCCCCAGCATGTAGGCGGCGCTGGTCTTCGCCGGTGCATGCACGACGGCGCCACCGCGGTTACCTCGCCGCACAGACAGCAGGCCCTCGGTTTCCAGGATGCGCAGCGCTTCTCGCAGCGACACCAGGCTAACGTTGAATTGCTCGACCAGCACCTCCTGGCGCGGCAGCAGATCACCGTCGGCGAGTTCGCCGTCGATGATCTGACGGCGCAACTCATCTGCGACAATCTCGGCGATCCGGGGCGCCGACAGCCGACGTCGCGCTTCCGCGCCAATTCCCAGCGTGGTCATCAAAATCCCAGCAGCGAAGCGATGAGTTCGAGTGCACGGCCGCTGCGCCCGCAACTCGACTGGCTTAGCTATCTTAGCAGTAATGACATAATTGTCGGATGCAGCGAAGCGACGTGCGACCGACACCGCTGGATGCGTTGCGCGTCGTCGAGATCAGCGATCGAATCGCCGGTGGTTACTGCGGCAAGCTGCTGGTCGACGCCGGTGCCGAGGTGTGCAAAATCGAACCACCGCAAGGGGATCCGCTACGGCGATACACGATGAGCGGCTCGTCGGTGCCCGATGCTCGGGCTGACCGGGGCGCCCCACTGTTCGGTTATCTCAACTCCGGCAAGCGCAGTCTGGTGCTCTCACCGTCGGATGGGCGCTACCTCGCCGTCCTTGGTGCTGCCGACCTGATCGTGGTTACCGCAACCCGGTCACAAGCGGCGGCTTTGGGTATCGATCCGCAGGCACTGTTGACCGACAATCCGCGAGCCGTTGTGGTGTCCATCTCCGACTTCGGCTGGACCGGGCCGTATGCCGAGCGGCCGGCCAGCGAATTCACCCTGCAGGCCCTTGCCGGCTTGACCGGGTTCCGTGGTGATCCCGCCGGGCCGCCCATCGCGATCGGGGGAGAACTGGGTGAGTACATGGCCGGCGTGTGCGCGGCGTTTGGTGCGCTGGCGGTGCACCGCCGCGTGCGGCACCGCGGCGCTGGGGAACACCTGGACCTGTCCGTGCTCGAGGCGATGACGCTGATGCAGAGCTCCGAATGGCTGCACAGCCAACTGCTGGCCGTGCCGCCGGTCACCCGCACCGTGGAGGTACCGTCGATCGAGCCGGCCAAGGACGGCTACGTCGGCATCACCATGGTCACCGGTCAGCAGTGGCTTGACTTCGCGGCGATGGTCGATTGCCCCGAGCTGACCGAGAATCCGCAGCTACGATTTCAGATCGGACGCTGGGCATACCGAGATTTCATCCGCGACCGGATCGGCCCGTGGCTGGCCGAACGGACCGTCGAAGAAATCGTCGAGTTGGGGCAGCTGTTTCGGCTGCCGATCGCGGCGTTGGGCAACGGTTCGACGATCCGCGATATGGGGCATCTCAAAGACCGGGGCGTGTTCGTGCGCAACCCCGGCGGTTTCCACCAGCCTCGGGCGCCGTGGCTGATGTCGCACTGCCAGCCCGCGCCGCTGGCCGGCGCACCGCTGCTCGGCGAGGCCAACGGCGAACCGGCTTGGCGGCAACGAAAACCCACGGCCGACCCGGCGGACCACCGGCGGCTGCCGCTGGACGGTGTCCGCGTCATCGACCTGACCGCGTTCTGGGCCGGGCCGGCGGCCACCTACCTGCTGGCGGCGTTCGGCGCCGATGTGATCAAGGTGGAGTCGATTCAACGCCCCGACGGCATCCGCTACTCGGGTGGGATGCGCACCGACGTCGACGACTGGTGGGAGTACGGCTGGGTCTTCCACGCCATGAACACCAATAAGCGTTCGATCACCTTGGATTTGGGCTCCGACGACGGGCGAACGCTGTTTTTGCGCCTGGTGGCCGGCGCCGACGTGGTGATCGAGAACTTCTCCCCGCGGGTGATGGACCACTTCGGGCTCACCGCCGAACTGCTGCTGGCCCGAAACCAGCGCCTGGTCTTCGCCAGGATGCCGGCATTTGGCCTGGACGGCCCGTGGCGAGACCGGGTCGGGTTTGCCCCCACCATGGAACAGCTCGCCGGTTTGGCCTGGGTGACCGGGCTACCCGACGGTGTCCCGGTCGCCCCGCGCGGAGCCTGCGACCCGCTGGCCGGTGTGCACGCCGCGTTCGCGGTGCTGGCGGCGCTGGATTTCGCCGAACGCACGGGTTTCGGCCAGCTTGTCGAACTGCCGATGATCGAATCGGTGCTCAATGCCACCGCCGTCCAGCCGCTGGAAGCCGAGGTGTTCGGGGTGACGCTGGGCCGTCGGGGCAACCGGGGTTACGGCCCGGCGGTGCAGAATCTCTATCGCTGCGCCGGCGACGACGAGTGGATCGCTCTCACCGTGGCCACCGACGAGCAGTGGCGGGCGCTGGTCGAGGTGATGGATCGTCCGACCTGGGCTGACGACGCAGCACTGGCCACAGCGGCCGGGCGGCGGGATCGCGCCGACGACATCGACGCCCGGCTGGCGGACTGGTTCGCCGGGCGGCAACTGGCCGCCACGGTGGAGTTGCTGGCAAGCGCCGGCGTGCCGGCCGCGGCGGTGGTGTCGCCGTCGCTGGTCACGGAGAACCCGCAACTACGGGAGCGCGGGTTTTTCGAGCCGCTGGACCACCCGCGAACCGGCGCCGGGCTGTATCCCCGTCCGCCGTTCGCCCCACTGCGCGGGCAGCACCGCTGGCTGTCGCGGCCGCCGCCCACCCTGGGCGAACACAACGACGAGGTGCTGCGCGAGGCCGCCGGGCTCGACGACGCAGACCTCGCGCGGTTGGCGACCGAGCAAGTGATCGGCACCCGTCCCGCCGGAGCGTGATCGAGGTCAGCGTGCCCTCAGCGAGATCGCCATCTCGTCGTAGATCGACATATTCGTGACCAGGTTGGGGTGCGTCACCTTGGCCGGCCCGAGGGCGATGTCGTCGCCGCGCAGCAGCAGCTCGTCGAAGACCGCCCGCAACTCCGCGCGGGCGAGATGAGTGCCCAGACAGTAGTGCGGTCCGCCGCCGCCGAACGCCACATGTGGGTTGGGTTCACGTCCGATGTCGAAGCTGAACGGGTTATCGAAGACCTCCTCGTCGCGGTTGGCCGACCGCAGCATCGACACCACCCGATCGCCCCGGGGAATGTGCCGGCCGTCGATCTCGACGTCAACCTTTGCGGTGCGGGTCCAGTAGGCCACCGGCGACGTCCAGCGCAACACCTCTTCGATCGCCGCGGGCCGCAGCGCCTCGTCGTCGCGGTAGCGGTCGATCTGCTCTGGATTCGCCACGAATGCCTGAAGTCCGGCGGCCAGCGCGTTCTTAGTGGTGTCGCTGCCGGCGAACGCCAGAACGAAGAAGAAGATCTCGAGTTCGTTGGCCGGCAACCGGAATCGTTCACCGTCGTCGGCGGTGATTTCCGCCGAGGCCAGTGTGCTCCAGATGTCGTCGGCGGGGTTGCGACGCTTCTCGGCAGTAAGCTCGAGCGCGTAGCCGAAGATGGTGGCGTACAGGTTGAGTTCTTCTTGTTCGGTTAACCGGGCATGCGGTGAGTGGGCGGTGAGGATGCGGTCTAAGGCATCGAAGATCCGGGGACGGTCCTGCTCGGGCATGCCGATGATGTCGCCGATAACCGTCGCCGGCAGCGCGTCGGCGACATCGGCGATCCAGTCGCCGCCGCCCCGGTCCAGCAGATGATCGATCATCGACGTGGCACGCTTGCGGATGGCGTCTTCCAGTTTGGCGATCGCCCGCGGCGTGAACGCCCGCGAGATGAGCTTGCGTCGTTTGGTCAGCTCCGGCTCGTCCATGTTGATGATGGTCGGATACGACGAGAATGTGCCCGCGGGTTGGATCAGCGGGCCGTCGACCGCGGTGAACGAGTCGGCGTCTCGGTGGATGCGCAGCGTATGCCGGTGCTTGGTGGTGATCCAAAAGTCGCGCTGGACCCCGATCCGGGTCACACCCGGTGTCCGGTCGTGCCGGAAGACCGGGTTGTCACGTCGGAGGTCGGCGAATAAATCATCCGGAAACCCGTTGCGCCACAAATCGAAGTCGGCCAGGTCCAACGCCCAAGTAGTCATGGTCACCTCGATCCCGTCGGCCCACCGGCCGTGACGCCCAGATAATTGACGTGCAATGTCTAAAATAGTAAAAATAGACCGGTATCGTCGAGCCGCGAGCGGTTGGGTGCGTCGAAAACGGAGAGCCTGTGACAGACACGGTTTCGAATTGGGACATGGATTCCTCGGAGCACGACCCCGAGTCGACCAGTATCGCGCTGTCGACGTACCGCTTCCCGACCGGATGGTTCATTGTCGGCTTCGCCTCCGACTTGGCCAACGGTGAGGTCAAACGAGTGCACTATTTCGGTGAAGAACTGGTGCTGTTTCGCACCTCCACCGGACGAGTGCACGTGCTGGACGCCTACTGCCAGCACCTCGGCGCCAACATGGGTATCGGCGGCACCGTGGAGGGTGAGAACATCGTCTGCCCTTGGCACGGCTGGCACTGGCGCGGCGACGGCAGCAATGCCTTGATTCCGTACAGTAAGATCGGTTGCAACAAAACCGTGCATATCCGCACTTACCCGTGCATGGAGTGGTACGGCTTCATTCTGGTTTGGCATGAGCGCCACGGACGGATCCCGTATTGGCGACCGCCGGTGGTGCCCGAGCTGGAAGGCGACGACTACTACCCGCTGCACCCGCACACCCGGATGCTCAATCGGGTCAAGGTGCACCCGCAGATGATCATCGAGAACGCGGCCGACCCCTATCACGTGCAGTACGTGCACAAAGCCGCTAACCCGGCCAATACCGCGTCGTTTCAGGTGTCCGGCTATCACTTGCACGCCACCGTCCAGGCCAACTTCGGCGGTGGCCGCGCGCAGACCTGGTTGACCCCCGAGGGCCCGGTCACCGCCGAGATCGTCTACGACAACTACTCACTGGGCCTGGGCTTCGTCCGGTTCCCCAGCGACCTGGTAGCCACCGTTCAGATCACCGGGCAGACGCCGGTCGATGAGGATTACACCGACTACTTCTACACCCAGGCATCCATCCGCGAGCCCGGCGACACCGGCGACGTGCCGACCGGCCGAGCCGCGAAATTCCTGGCGCTGCAACAACAGGTGATCAGACAGGACTTCTTCACCTGGGAGAACATGAAATACCTGGAGCGGCCCAACCTGGCGCCGGAAGAGGCGCGCGACTACACCGCGCTGCGCCGCTGGGCGCATCGGTTCTACCCTGGCGAAGAACCCTCGCCGACGGACTTCGGTTACACCGCTGACGGTCGGCCGGACCCGGCGGTCGCAGGAGTCTGATGCGCCAACGGCAGGCGCTAGGGCCGGCGGATTTCGGTGTGGACCGGTTCAGCGTCTCAGCAGTGCTGGATCGGCGTGCCAAGCGGCTGCCCGACCGGGTGATGATGTCGATCGCCGGCATTCCGGTGACCTTTGAACAGATGGCCCAACGCTCACGCGCAGCAGCGAACGTGCTGCTCGACCTGGGCCTGAAGCGCGGCGACTGCGTTGCGTTGTTCACCGCGACGTGTCCGGAATGGGTCTACTTCTGGCTGGGTGCGGCGCGCGTCGGCCTGGTGAGTGCCGCCATCAACGCCGCGAATAAAGGAGACTTTCTGCAGCACCCGCTGGAACTGTCCCGGGCCAAGGCGGTCATTACCGACACCGATCGGTGCGGGCGTGTTCGCGCTGTCGCCGACCGGGTGCCGGCGGTGACCGACATTGTGGCGTGCGATGATTCACTGCGCCGGGCCCTGACCGACGACGGTCGGCCGCTGGTGGATACCCTCGGTGAAACCGGTGATGCCGGGACAATATTTTTCACCTCGGGCACCACCGGACCAGCCAAAGCGGTGGCCACGAGCTGGCATTACCTGTTCACTGCAGCGGCCACCGTGGCCGCGGCCTGGGAATTCGGCCCGGGTGAGACGGTGTGGACAGCGATGCCGCTGTTTCACCTCAGCGCGGCACCCACCGTGCTGGCGCCGATGCTGGTCGGCGGAACCACCGTGCTGGCGGACGGGTTCCACCCTGACCGGGTGTGGGATGACGTGCGTAGCTGCGGCGCGATCGGATTCGCCGGGGCCGGCGCCATGGTGTCAATGCTGCAGAAGTTGCCGGCCGATCCGCGTGACGAAGCGCTTCCGCTGCGGTTCATCTCCGCAGCGCCGATCGCCGCTGGTGACCATCGCAACATCGAAAGGCGATACGGCTGCCGCGTTGTCACCATGTACGGCCTGACCGAGGCGTTTCCCCTCACCGTCAACGGTGTCGCCGACGACGGTGCGCCCGGCACATCTGGGCGGCCCACCGCGAGCTTCGACGTGCGCATCGTCGATTCGAACGGCGACCCGCTGCCTACCGGGCAGGTTGGCGAGATCGCCTGTCGGCCTCGGTATCCGCATGTTATGAGCGAGGGCTACCTGCGCTACGGCGGCGCTATCGTCAAGCACCCGAGCTGGTTCCGGACCGGAGATTTGGGCAAGGTGGACGAGGCGCAGAATCTGACCTACGTCGACCGGGTCAAAGATGCGGTGCGCCGGCGCGGCGAAAACATCTCCTCGATCGAAGTGGAGACAGTGGTGCTGAGCCATCCGGCGGTGGCCGAGGCCGCTGTGGTCGCGGTGCCCAGCGAACTGGGTGAAGATGACATCCTGCTGGCCTTGACACTGCGGCCGGCCGCAGCGCTGGACTATGTTGAGCTGCTTGACTTCTGTGCTGAACGGATGCCGTACTTCTGCGTGCCGCGCTACGTCGAAATCGTCGACGTGATCCCGAGAAACGGCATCGGGCGGATGCGCAAGGATCTGCTGCGCGCCCGGGGTGTCGGCGGTGACGCCTGGGACCGGGAACAGCACGGATACCGCCTCAATCGATAGAGTCTGGGAGAAGCGAGATGAGCATGACCTATCAGCAGGAGCACCTGCTCAGCGGCGCGGTGGGCCGGGACGCCATCCTGAACCTCACGGCGCGGCACAATCGGTGCTATTCATCAGGTGACCGAGACGGTTGGATCGCGACGTTTAAGCACTCCGGCGCCCAATTCACCCGCGGCGGCGAGACCTTCACCGATTTACGGGACGCATTCGACGGCGGGGGACAGCGGCTGGTCACCGTCGACCACGACATCTGGGTGGACGGCATCGACGCAACCCAGCACTGCGTCGCGTTGCTGTTTGTCGCCGGCCCCGATGCCGTCCGGATGCAAGCCACCGGCACCTATCGGGATCAGCTGGTCTACGAACGGGGCAACTGGTACTTCGCTTCCCGTGATTTGCAATGGGATTAGTCGCAAGCCGAGTGTGATGGACTACCAGCTGGCATTCGGCAGTTACGACGACGCGCTACGCATGGTCGGGGTGACCACTGAGCCGCGAACCGCATCAGCTGTGGTGAGCGCTGCGCGGATCCAGTTGTTCGCGGCAATGGTGCGCGACGGTAATCCGGCGTATTGGGACGTCGAGTTTGCCCGGCGGGTCTGGGGTGGTCTGCTTGCACCGCCCGCACTGCTGATGGGGTGGTTAATCCCGCCGCCCTGGCAGCCTGCGGGTGAATCGCCGGTGGCGTCGCTGGCGCTACGGGTGCCGTTACCGGGCACCAGTTTCATTAACGCGGCCAACGAGGCCGAGTTTGTGTTGCCCGTCATTGAGGGCGACCGACTCACCGTCGTTGAAGAGGTGGTGTCGGTGTCGCCGGAAAAACGAACCCGGCTCGGCGTCGGGCACTTTGTCGAGACACTCGACACCTTCAGCCGCCAAGACGGTGCGGTGGTGGCCCGCAACCGCAACACATTGTTTCGCTTCATGCCCGGAGCGGCGTCATGATGCCGGCGTGGGACGAGCTCAGCCCTCCGGTCGAGCTGCCGCAGGTGGTCGACGAGATCGACTACCAGCGAGTCGTGATGAACTGCGCCGCCACCTGGGACTACTTTCCCGGGCACTTCGACCCCGGGTATGCCGAAACACACGGCCACCGCACCATCTTCGTCAACACCATGCACCTGGCCGGATTCGCCGACCGGATCGCGACCGACTGGGCCGGTCCGGGCAGCAGGGTGGTGCGCCGGAAGATGACCCTGGTTGGTTCCATCTACGCCGGCGACACCATGGTGGGCCGCGGGCGCGTCGTCGCCAAGCGCTCTGACACCAGCGCCGATCCGGCACGCCATTTGCTGGACCTGCACATCGAGGTGACCAACCAGCATGGTGAGCTGTGCTGTCCGGTCGAGCTGATGCTGGAGGTACCGGATTAACCGAGATGACTGCTGATGCAGGCAGAATCGGCCCGGCGTTATCGCGGTACAGTTCGACCGTGGACGAGTTCGACTATGTCGTTGCCGGCGGAGGGTCGGCGGGTTGTGTGGTGGCGAGTCGACTGAGTGAGGACTCGTCGGTGACGGTGTGCCTGCTCGAGGCCGGCGGTGAGGGCCGAGATCCGTTGATCCGCGCGCCGCTTGGCTTCGTCGTGGCGATGCCGCGGGGCATCAACAGCTGGCATTACCAGACGGTGCCCCAGACCGGCTTCAACGGCCGGCGAGGGTTTCAACCGCGCGGCAAGGCGCTCGGAGGATCCAGCGTCATCAACGCGATGATCTATGCGCACGGTCATCCCTCAGACTTCGACACCTGGGAGTCGTTGGGGAATCCGGGCTGGGGTTTTGACGATGTGCTGCCGTACTTCAAGAAAACGGAGACGAATGCCATCCACCGCGACTCGCCCTACCACGGAACGGGCGGTCCATTGCATGTGACGAACCTGCGGAACCCGAGCCCGCTCAACGACGTCTTCCTGCGGGCCTGCGAGTCGCAAGGCATCCCGTACAACCACGACTACAACGGCGAACAGCACTTCGGTTGCTACCACGTGCAAGTCACCCAGAAAGATGGCGAACGACACAGCGTTGCCGCGGCATTCATCCATCCCAATCTCGACCGCCCCAACCTGGACGTGCGCACCAAAGCCCACATCACCAGGATCGTGTTCGACGGGCGCCGAGCAACCGGCGTTGCCTACCAGCACCGCGGGCAGTTGCGCACCGTGCGAGCCCGGCGCGAGGTGATCGTGTCAGCCGGTGCGTTCGGCACCCCGCAGATCCTGATGGCATCTGGCCTCGGTCCCGGCTCACACCTACAACAACTCGGTATCACCCCGGTGCTCGACAGCCCCGGCATCGGCCAGAACCTGCAGGATCACATCTCCGCGCTGTTGATCTACCGGGCCCGGATCAGCGATGACACGGTCGGCATCTCCCCGATTGGTGTCGCTCGGATAGCGCAGGCGATGTGGCAATGGCGCCGGCATCGAAAAGGCCTGATCACCAGTTGCGCCGCCGAGTCCGGTGCCTACTACCGAACCAGTCCGGACGTCGAGGTGCCGGACATGGAGATGGAGCTGATCGTCGGCATCGGCAAAGACCACGGCCGCAAACCTCCGCTTGGCCACGGCTACTCGGCCCACCTGTTGCTGGCCCGGCCCAAAAGTCTCGGCGAGGTACGGCTGGCCAGCCCGGACACCCGGATCGCGCCATTGATCGACCCGAAGTACTTCAGTCACCCCTACGACATGGAGACGCTGATCAAAGGAACCCAGATCGCTCTTGATGTCATGAACGACAGCGCTTTTGACCGCTACCGGCGCGAGATGATCATCCACTATGAGCGCGACGACCCACAGCAGATCGAGGACACGCTGCGCGCGCACGCCGACACCGAATACCATCCGTGCGGAACGTGCAAGATGGGCCCGGACAGCGATCCAATGGCGGTCGTCGACCCGAAGCTCAAGGTGCACGGAATCGAGGGTCTTCGGATCGCCGACGCATCGGTGATGCCGACCATACCGAGCAACAACATCCACGCACCGGTGCTGATGATCGCAGAGAAGTGTGCCGACCTGATCAAGCAATCGGCTTGACCGAGATCGGCTCCGCAAAGTAGCGGCGAAGGTTAGCGGCAAAGATCTGGCCGGCGGTCAGCCCACGGCCGGGCTTGTTCGAGTTGCGCGGCCAGCCGGATCAGCTGTCCCTCCGTGCCGAGCCGGCCGACGAACTGAACACCGATCGGCAGCCCGTCGGTACTCCGATACCGGGGAACGCTCATGGCGGGCCGACCGGTGAGGTTCGCCAGATAGGTATGTGGCACCCAGCTGAGGTGCTCGGTGATGATGCGGTCGAACAGCGGGCCGATAACCGGTGTCAGCCGCAGCACCAACCCGAAGGTTCCGGCGCGAAACGCGGCCCTGGCGCCCAGACGCAGCGCCGCCGGAAGATTGACTGTCCCGACCCGCGGCGGTGGGGCAGCGGTGGTCGGGGTGAGCAGCAGGTCGAAGCGCCGATGAAAGTCCGCGAGCCGCAGACGTGCTCATGGCGTTGCTCGATGGCGCGGATCAACTGCACAGCTTTGGTGGTGCGGCCCATGGCCGCCTCCACCCGGGTGATGAGCTCGAACGCCGAGTCGTCCGCACCGCCGGCGGCCTTGGCCTCGTCGACGGTCAAAGCCAGATCGGCGAACATCATGGTGAGCAGGTTCTTCATCAAGGCTGCGTCATCACCCGGGGCACGATGCCGGCAGCCACCGCGGCGGGTCCAGCAGTTCTGCCGGTTTGACCGCACCAGACCGGATCAGCTGAGCCAGTCCCACCGCGTCATAGGTCGCGTATTCGTGCACGTCGCGGCTTTATTCCGGAAGGCAACGGCCGTTAGGGCGTGGGCAGCGGCGGCATCGCATCCTTGCTGACCACCGCCTGCAGTTCGACATACTCGGCCAGGCCCTCGGCGCCGAACTCGCGTCCGATACCAGACTGCTTGAACCCGCCGAACGGGGTGCTGATATCGAGGTTGTACATGTTGACGCCGTAGGTGCCGGCGCGCACCGCGGCGGCAACCTCCATGCCGTGCGCGGCGTCTTCGGTCCACACCGAGCCGGCCAGGCCATAGTCACTGTCGTTGGCGATCCGGACCGCATCGGTTTCATCGGTGTATTTCAGTACCGTCAGCACCGGGCCGAAGATCTCCTCGCGCGCGATCTGCATCTGGTTGCTGGCGTCGGCGAACAGCGTGGGCCGCACATACCAGCCGCGGTCCGCCGGAGCGTCGTCGCCGCCGACGACAATCCTGGCGCCCTCGTCAATACCGGATCGGATGTAACCCTGAACCCGGTGCTGTTGGCGCTGTGCGACCAGCGGGCCGATGTCGGTGGCTTCATCGGTGGGGTCGCCGATCTGCAAGCCGGCCATCATGTCGGCGAGTGCATCGACCACCTCGTCGTAGCGTCGCTCACTGACCAGAATCCTGGTCTGTGCCACGCAGGCCTGCCCGTTGTTCATCAGTCCAGCCGTTTTCAAGGCGCCGACGGTGTGCTCGACGTCGGCATCGTCGAGGATGATCGCAGCTGACTTGCCGCCCAACTCGAGGCTTACTCGTTTGAGTTGTTCGCCGCAGATGGCCGCGATGCGCCGACCGGCGGCCGATGACCCGGTGAACGCAATCTTGTCCACTCCCGGGTGACGGACCAAGTGTTCGCCGACCTCCCGGCCACCCGGCAGCACCGACACCACCCCTTCCGGCAGGTCGATCTCCGCCAGCATTTCGGCTAGCCACAGGGCGTCCAACGGTGTTTCGGGCGCGGGCTTGACCACGACGGTGCAGCCGGCGATCAGCGCCGGGATCAGTTTAGGCATGATGACGAATTGCGGTACATTCCACGGCACGATCGCGCCGACCACCCCGACCGGCGCCCGGCGCACCTGGACCTCCCCGTAGAGCCCCTGACGCCGTTCGATCCACCGGAACTCCCGCGCGGTCGCCAAAGCCAGATGCATCATGGCGGCTGCGCCGGCCGCTTGACCCTGCCTGGAAAACCGTCGCGGTGAGCCCATTTCGGCGGTGATCAGGTCAGCCATCTCCTCGAGATGGGCGGTGTACACGGCGGCCAGCTTCTCCACCTTTTCCATCCGGTCGGCCGGGCTGAGCTGCGGCCACGGGCCATGGTCGAATGCTGTCCGAGCCGCCGCCACCGCCCGGTCGACGTCCTCGGCGGTGGCCTCGGGGACCTCGCCGATCTGCTGTTCGGTGTGTGGTGAGATCACGGCAAGTCGACGTCCGGTCGCCGGCCGCTGCCAGCGTCCACCGATGAAGAGTTGATCGTAGGTCCGGTGATCGAGGTGTTCGGCCATGCGGCACCGCCTTGCGCAGGGTGCAGATAACTTCGCTATTGACGCTAACATAGCAAAGAATGACAGCTCTGGGCGTGCGCCGCCGGTGATCGCCGGTGATGAGGAGAGGCCGACGTTGGGCGACGAACTTCTGGTCACCGCGGACGGCGCAGTGCGCACCGTGACGCTGAATCGCCCCCAGGCCAAGAACGTCATTGACGCACCATTGCACGCCCAGCTGCTCGATGTCTGGCACAGCCTGGACCGCGATGTCGACGCGCGCTGCGTGATTCTCACCGGCGCCGGGGAGACATTCAGCGGGGGCGGAGATTTCGGGTTTCTCAAAGCCCAGCATCAGTCGATTCAGCTGCGGTATGCGGTTTCCCAACAGGCCGGCGCCATCCTGGGCGCGATGATCAACTTCCGGCTGCCGGTGGTGGCTGCGATCAATGGGCCGGCGGTTGGGCTGGGCGCGTCGCTGGCGCTGTGTTGCGACCTGGTGTTGATGTCTGACCGCAGCTATCTGTGCGATCCGCACGTCTCGATCGGGCTGACCGCTGCCGACGGCGGTGCGCTGCTGTGGCCGTACATGATGAGCATGATCCGCGCCAAGGAATACATCTACACCGGCACGCGCATCCCCGCGGCAGACGCGGTCGACCTCGGCCTGGCAAACCGGGTGGTGCCGGCGGACACACTGATGGACGAGGCCCGGGCGCTGGCGGCCAAGCTCGCGGCCCAGCCGGCCCGGGCGCTGCAGACCACTAAACGGGCGTTCTCCAAGCACATCGCCCAGGCGGCGATCGCCATCGTCGACTACGGCTTGGCCGCCGAAGCCCTGGAACTGGGCGCCGACGAACACATCGACAAAGTCCGCGAATTCCTTGGCCCAGACAAATACGACGCGATCGGCCGGTGAGGTGCCAGCGGATTGGCGTCGCTACCCGTTCCGGCTGGTGCCCGACCGGCTGGAGTTCCCGGCCGCCGAGGGCGCCCATCCCGACCAGGAGTCCGATACCTGGTTTCTGGCCGGCCAACTCACCACCGCGGCCGGCGATCGGTCGTTTGCCTTTTTGACCATTGTCAACAAGAACCGGCCCGGCGGGTCGATGGTCGCCGATTTTTATACGCTGGCGCTGTTCGAGCTGGACACCGGCGACTACGGCAGCTACACCGACTACGACATGCCGCCAGCCAATCGCCACCGTGCTGAGCCGAAACTGTCCGCCGCCGCAGGGCATCTCGACATCCGCTACCGCAGCAGTGCCGGCATAGCGGTGTGGACCGCCTGCCGCGACGGCGACGGACGTCTGCTGCCGTACACCTACCGCACCGATCTGGTCGGCTGCGATTCCGCGGACCGGGCAATGCGGCTGGAACTCGATGTGGCGCCGACGCGCGCGCCGGTACCGCTGGGCGCGTCGACCCACGACGGCCGGATTGCCTGTTTCGGACAAGACGACACTTACTCGTATTTTCAGAGCGGGATGGCGATGACCGGGACGCTGCGCTGGGGCGACATCCATGAGCAGGTAGCCGGCGCCGCCGGGCACGTCGACCGGCAATGGTTTCCCAAATACGCCGGCGGGGGCGGAACCGGGGGTGATCCGCGGGCTCGCTCACACGAGTGGTGCACCATCAACCTGAACAACGGCGTCGACTTAAGCGTCTGGCGCCAGTTCGACCGCACCAGCGGCAATGCACTGCGCCCATTCTCCGGAGTGACCGTCAGTTATCCGGGTCCGACCGCACCGCCCGAGTTCACCGACGACGTGACGGTTCAGGTGCACAGTTATGTCCGATGGCCGGACTCGGTGCGTCCGCTGGTCCCGCCGCTCGCCCCGGTCCGCTACCTGCCGGATCGACACCGGATTGCCTCGGCCGCATTAGAACTGGACGTTACCGGCGAGCCGATGGTTGCCGCGCCGGCGCATGCCCTGCCGATCGAGTACATGGAGGGGCCGTACCGCTACCGCGGGACCCTGCGCGGCGAGCCGGTGCAGGGTTTCGGGTTCTACGAACGCTCGCTGGCGCTCTACCGAGACTGGGAGTTGATCGACGTATTGGACGTCGCAGTAGCCAGCCTCCGGCCCGGCGTCGAGCGGTTGGCGGCATCGGTGCACCGGATTCGGTCATTGTTGACGGCCGGCGATCGGCGCGCGGCGCTCAATGCGCTGCGGACCGAGGTGCGGCCAACCGTCGACACCGGGTCGGTAGCCACCGTGACCGAGGTGCTTGACGACCTTATCAATGCCGTACTGCGCGATCTGGGGTGAGCCGTCGCAGTGCCTCGGTCCAGGCGATGTGGCGATGCTGCAGGCCGGGTTCGTTGCGACCGAACAACAGTTGAGCGCGGGCTCCGGATTCCAGATTGGCCTGCAGCGTCTCGACGAGGCGGTAATCTTCGTCGCGGACCGTCGCGTGCGCATAGTCAAATACGGCCTGGGCGCCGGCCGCCACCGATTCGTCGGAGACATCGAGCGGCGTGGAATTCTGGTGCACGGTGATCGAGCGATTCGGTCGGTCCGCCGGGTAGATTCGGAACAGCTCACCGTTGGCGATGGTCACCGACAGCACGATGTTGGGGAACAGCGCGTAGATCACCACCAGGTACTTGAACGGGTCCCATTCGTCTTCCGGAATATCGGCTAGCTCCAGAATCCCGTTGAGCGGGAAGATCAACCGGTGATGTGGCCCGAATGAGTCGAAGACGGTGCAGTTGCTGCGGGCGATCGTCGCAAAGGTCTGCCGGTGCACAGTGGCGAAGTGGTAGTTCTCCGCGAATGTATCGACTGCCAGCTTCCAGTTGATCGCGGTGTCGAGCACCTTCTCGCCCAGCGGAGACCAGTGGCCGATACCCCACGAGTCGAGCTCGCCGGCCAGGGGGCCCAAGTGTGCGGCGATGTCCAGCTTGCCAGCGGGATCGAGTGACACCCAGAGGAATCCGGCGAACTCGGCGGCCGGCAACTCGGTCAGACCGACCGATTTGACGTGCACACCTGGAAACCCCTCGCGACCGGGGACGGCCACCAAGCGCCCGGTGTTGTCGTACGTCCAGGCGTGATATGGACAGGTGAATCGTTTTGCGGTGCCACACCCGGTCACCACTTGGGCTTGCCGGTGCAGGCAGACGTTGTCGAACGCCTTGACCATCCCGCCGGCGGTCCGGGTCAGCAGTATCGATCGCCCCATCACGGTCTTGGTGACATAGCTGTTCGGCTGTGGCAGTTCGGATACGTAACCCACCAGCTGCGGGCTGGCTGCCAGCATGGTGCGGTCGCGCTCGTGTCGCGCGGTTGAGGTATAGGCGTCGGTGTCGACGGTGTACTCACTCGGGGCCAGGTCGGTGGTTTTATCCCGCGCCAGCTTCACCGCACGTCGGGTCAGGTCGACGAGTTGGTCGCGATCCATGTCGTCAATTACAGCAGACTCGGACCGGCGAGATCCGCCAGTTGACGCTAACTTTATAAACTTTATAATCACAAGTATTCAACGGGTGGCGGCGGATCCGCGCTGGCTGCGGCGGCGCGAATCCGCATCCGCAGGCAACGACCGGAAGGTGCAGCCGATGGACATCAACGACCTGGTGATGGTCAGCGTCGACGACCACGTGGTGGAACCGCCGCATCTTTTCGACGGGCGACTGCCGACGAAATACGTCGAGTTCGCCCCGCAATTCATCACCAACCCGGACGGCACCAATGTCTGGCAGTACAACGGCGAGACGGTCGGCAACGTCGCGCTCAACGCGGTTGCCGGCAAGCCCAAAGAGGAGTACGGGATCGAACCCACCTCTTTTACCGAACTGCGGCCCGGTACCTATGACCACAACGAACGGGTCAAGGACATGAGCGCCAACGGGGTGCTCGGCTCGCTGTGCTTTCCGTCCTTCCCGCAGTTTTGCGGCCAACTTTTTGCCCGCACCGAAGACAAAGACGTCGCGCTGGCGATGGTGCAGGCCTACAACGACTGGCATATCGACGAGTGGTGCGGCAGCCACCCGGGCCGGTTCATCCCGTGTGCACTGCCGGCGATCTGGGATCCGGAAGTGATGGCCACCGAAGTCCGGCGGGTCGCCAAGAAGGGTTGTCACGCACTGACATTCAGTGAAAACCCATCGAAATTGGGCTGGCCGTCCATCCACTCCGACCACTGGGACCCGGTGTGGCAGGCGTGCAGCGAGGAATCGGTGGTGGTGTGCATGCACATCGGATCGTCGTCGCAGCTGACCATCACCTCACCCGACGCGCCGATGGACGTGATGATCACTCTGCAGCCGATGAACATCGTGCAGGCGGCCGCCGACCTGGTGTGGTCGAAGATGCTGCGCAAATTCCCCGATCTTAAAGTCGCGCTGTCTGAGGGCGGCATCGGCTGGATTCCGTATTTTCTGGAACGGATCGACTACAACTACGATCGCCACCACGCCTGGACCGGCCAAGACTTCGGCGACAAGCTGCCCAGCGAGGTGTTCAACGAGCATGTCATCACCTGTTTCATCGACGACAGGTTCGGCATGGCCAGCCGCGCGGCGTTGGACCTGGACATGGTGACCTGGGAATGCGACTACCCGCATTCGGACTCCAACTGGCCGCAATCACCGGAGGTCTTCGCCCAATCAATGGACGGGGTCAGTGACACCGACATCGACCGGATCACCCATTTGAACGCCATGCGACACTTTCACTACGACCCGTTCTCGGCGCTGGGTGGAAAACAGAATTGCACGGTCGGGGCGCTGCGTAAGTCGGTTGAAGGCCATGATGTCTCGCTCAAGTCGCAGCGCCGCGAAGATGGCCAGCGGACCCGGATGACCGCCGCGGACCTGGCTAAGCTGGCGGCCGCCAGCGCAAAGTAGCGGGATGCTTCGCGGCCGAGCATGTGTCAGAGGTGCGCGGCGGCTGCGGGTGCGCGCCCGTCGTAACGACGGCAGCAAAGGCCGGCTTTGCGGCCCGCGACGATAACCCCCGCGGCGGCCACCGCCCAGATGAGGTACTGGACGGCAAGGGCCAACCGGAATGCGGTGAAGGAGTAGCCGCCGGCGGCGTCGATGATGACGCCTATGGCCTGCATCGTCAGCAGCGACGCGATGAAGCCGCCGGTATTGACCATGCCCTGTGCGGTGCCCAGGGCGGCCGGCGGATTGAATGTGCGGGCAAAGTCGAATGCGATGATGGAAACCGGTTGGCCGATCGCGATGACCACGACAAGCAACGCCAGCAACCAGGCCGGCGCACGGAAGGGCAGCATCAGGACCACGGTCCAGCTCAGCGCGTTGGCGCCGATCATCGTGAGCACCAGTGCCGGGCGCCGCTGCGGCTGGCGCCCGGAAACGATTCCGACCGCAAACCCGAAGACGACGAACGCGGCCACCGACAGGGCCAGGAACATACCCGCCGTACGGCGCGACATTCCTTGCGCGACGGTCAAATAGGGCACGCCCCACATCAAGACGAATACGGTGACCGAGAACTGGGTGCCCATGTGGCTGAAGAAACCCAATCGGGTGCCGGCACGTGACCACACTGTCTTGACATCGGTGAGCGCGGTGCGGAATGTCGTCGGCCCGGCGACAGGCCATTGCCCATCCGGGGCATTGCGCAGCAACGCGAGAACCAACACGATGACCAGTGCGCCCAGGGCGGCGGCCGAGACATAGGCGGCGGTCCAGCCGCGGCGCAGCAGAATGGCCAGAAACGGCACCGCCGACAGCAGCTGGCCGAACTGGCCACAGATGGCGGTCAATTGGGTCAGCAGCGGGACCTGCTGCGGGGCAAACCAGTTCGGCAACAGCCGGATGACTGCGATGAACATGAAGGCATCGCCCAGTCCGACCGTGCCATACGCTCCGATCGCCGTGGGCAGCGAGTGCGTCAGCCCAAGCGTCAACTGACCCAGCGACATAACCGTGACGCCGGTGCCGATCATTGCCTTGGGGCCGAACCGGTCCAACAGCACGCCGGCCGGTACTTGCATGCCGGTATAGACAACGATCTGCAGCACCACGAAGGTCGAGAGCACACCCGGGCTTGCCCCGAACCGGTCGGCGGCATCCAATCCAGACACCCCGAAGGTGGTCCGGTTCAGTACGGCCACCACGTACGCCAGCAACCCGGTGCTCCACACCAGCCAGGAACGCAACCTATCGACCTGCCTTCCGTGGGCGGGCCGGGGTAGCCCGCGGGCATCGTCGCACGCCGAGGGGCCGGCACCGACTGCAGGGCGGTTGGTGCCGGTGTGGCAGTCGAAGTCGGTGTGATTCATGTGAGAGTTGTCGTATCCTGTGACACGTGTTAGTTTCGCGGCGCGACATCCTCAAAGCGGTCGCCGCTGCGCCGGTGCTGGCCGGATTCGGGACCGCGGCAGCAGCGTCGGTGTGCCCGGCGCCGGCCTCGGCCGCTCCGTTGGGCATCCTGTTGGACTACGCGGCCGGGGTGATCCCAGCCCGTGAGATCAGGGCCGCCGGTGCCGCGGGCGCCATCCGGTACGTGTCCGACCGCCGGCCAGGTGGGTCGTGGATGCTGGGCAAGCCCATCCAGTTGCCCGAGGCGCGCGACCTGCACGGCAACGGCCTCAAGATCGTCTCCTGCTACCAATACGGAAAGCAGGACACCGCCGACTGGCTGGGCGGCCTCAACGCCGGCGTCGCACACGCCAAACGCGGGTGGCAGTTGCACACCGCCGCCGGTGGACCGGCCACTGCTCCGGTTTACGCATCGATCGACGACGATCCGTCGTACCAGCAGTACCACCAGCAAGTAGCCCCCTACCTGCGCGGTTGGGAGTCGGTGGTCGGTCACCAACGGTTAGGGGTGTACGCCAACTCGCGCACCATCGACTGGGCACTGCAAGACGGTCTGGGCTCCTACTTCTGGCAGCACAACTGGGGCTCGCCCAAGGGATTCAGCCACCCGGCCGCCAACCTGCACCAGGTCGAAATCGACAAGCGCAAAGTCGGCGGCGTCGGGGTCGACATCAACCACATCCTCAAGCCCCAGTTCGGTCAATGGGCTTGACCTGATTTGTCCGGCCGCCGGCATTCGGTCGGTGGGAGGTGAGATCCGGCCGACGAACGTCAATGACACCGTCGGACGGCCGGACTTGAACATAACGATTCGATAACAATACTGCCTTGATCTGCGCCGTTGTGCCTACTCAACCGTAACCGCCCGCACGCAGGACGTTTGCCGCGGAGGTGTTCTGCGCCCGTTTCGCAGCGTGTTACCCAGCGCACGGTTACCCGAGCGTAGAACTCACCAGTAACCAATTTGCTGCTGAAACGGCACAGCTTCTTATGGGACTCTTATTGCTGCCGGTCCCCTGACGAGCAAGCGAAGCGCTGGGATTCCGCTGGGACTCGCAACTTCGCGACAAGGCCGAGGCGGGGACCGTTGACCGGATGAGCGGACGCGGGCCGACGTACACGAGCGAACAACGGGAGAAACATAACGTGACGATCCACGAGCATGAGCGGGTATCGGCTGACCGCAACGGTGGTGGCGTCGAACCCCCGCAGCTCGGCAAAGCCCAGGTCGCCCTGGTGGATCGTCTCGCGTCCGGCGAGCCATACGCCGTCGCCTTCGGTGGTCAGGGCAGTCCCTGGCTGGAGACGTTGGAAGAACTCGTCTCATCGGCCGGGATCGAAGCCGAGTTGACCGACCTGGTCGGTGCGGCGGATCTTTTGTTGGAACCGATCGCCAAGGAACTCGTGGTGGTTCGCCCCATCGGCTTCGAACCGCTGCGCTGGGTGCGTGCGCTGGCCGCTGAAGACCCGGTTCCGTCGGCCAAGCAGCTGACCTCGGCTGCGGTATCGGTACCGGGCGTACTGCTCACCCAGATCGCGGCGGTGCGCGCGCTGGCCCGTCAGGGCATGGACTTGTCGACCACCCCGCCCGTGGCTCTCGCCGGCCACTCGCAGGGCGTGCTGGCGGTCGAGTCGCTGAAAGCGGCCGGCAGCGCCGATGTTGAACTGCTCGCCATCGCCCAATTGGTGGGTGCGGCCGGGACTCTGGTCGCCCGGCGGCGCGGAATTTCAGTCCTGGGCGACCGCCCCCCGATGGTATCGGTGACCAACGTCGACCCGGAGCGCATGTATCAGCTGCTCGAAGAATTCGCCCAAGACGTCCGCACGGTGCTGCCGCCGGTGTTGTCCATCCGCAACGGTCGACGCGCGGTGGTCATCACCGGGACACCCGAGCAGCTGTCCCGATTCGAGTTGTACTGCCAGCAGATCGCGGACAAGGAGGCAGCCGACCGCAAGAACAAAGTTCGCGGCGGCGCGGTGTTCGCCCCGGCGTTCGAACCGGTGCAGGTCGAAGTCGGTTTCCATTCGCCCCGGTTGGCCGACGGCATCGATCTGGTCGGTGGCTGGGCCGAACAGGCGGGCTTTGACGCCGACGGAGTGGCGTTGGCCCGGGAAATGACCGAGGCCATCCTGGTGCGCCAGGTGGACTGGGTGGACGAGATCACCGGACTGCACACCGCCGGGGCACGCTGGATTCTCGACGTCGGGCCCGGCGACATCCTGACCCGGCTGACCGCGCCGGTCATCCGCGGCCTGGGTGTCGGTATCGTGCCGGTGGCCACCCGCGGCGGCCAGCGCAATCTTTTCACCGCCGGTGCGGTGCCCGAAGTGGCTCGGCCCTGGTCCAGCTACGCCCCGTCGGTGGTCCGCCTGCCGGACGGCCGGGTGAAACTGGACACCAAGTTCACCCGGCTGACCGGCCGGTCTCCGATCTTGCTGGCCGGCATGACCCCGACCACCGTCGACGCAAAAATCGTCGCCGCCGCTGCCAATGCCGGGCACTGGGCCGAACTTGCCGGCGGCGGGCAGGTAACCGAAGAGATCTTCGCTGACCGCATCGCCGAACTG
>CAZPZQ010000002.1:0-43614 GCA_964590745.1 uncultured Mycobacterium sp.
CTCAGCACGGCGGCGTTGGCCACCAGGATGTCCAGCCGACCGAACTGCTCGACGCCGTCGGAAACCAGTTGGCGCAGCGCAGCGTCGTCACGGATGTCGACCTGGCGGGCCAGCACCTTACGGCCCTGTGCCTCCACGCCGCGTGCGGTCTCGGCGAGATCCTCCGGCGTCGGCGCCGGATAGCTGATGCTGTCGGAGACCGGAGCGCAGATGTCCAGGGCGATGACGTCGGCCCCCTCGACGGCCAGCCGGACCGCATGCGCCCGGCCCTGACCGCGGGCGGCACCGGTGATGAACGCCACGCGCCCGGCCAACGACCCGGCCGGTACGGGATCAGCTACCGCCACAACCGCTCCTTCCGCAGACTGCCGATCAGGCTAGCAGCAGAACTAGAACGTGTTCTAGCCGGTTTAGATCTCGGCGACGATCTGACCGCGCTTGCTGGCATACTCCTCGTCGGTCAGCGCACCGTCACGGTGCAGCGTCTCCAAGTTCTGCAACCGTGCACCGATCGATACCTCCGAGGACGTGCCGACCTGGCCGGCGATAGCGGCCGGCTGGCCGGCCGAAGCCCGGGCGGCGCGGCGCACCACCGTAATGTACAACACACTGCTTAATCTAGGCTAGAAATCGTTGAGCGACTCGCCCCGCGTGGACGGTTTGTCCAGCCAGTGCCGGCTACTCGGTTCGACAATATGCACAGGGTTTGCTCGCTCATTGCGTCATCGTCGGGCCTCGGCCGACACGCCTGTCGCGCAACCGTGCAACCACGTCGGCGACGACAAAAGCCGATGCGACCGGCCGGACGCGCACTGCTTCGTTAGGTTGAGCATATAATTGAACGATGCCTAGAAAACTGTCGGCAACCGACGTTCGGGAGGAACCCGATGATCCGGCGTCGAAATCTGCCCGTACTCGAGTCCGGATTCTCGATGCGGCCGCCCATGTGTTGAGCATCAAAGGCTATGCGGGCACACGACTTTCGGATGTTGCCGATTGTGCCGATATCCAGGCGCCAGCAATCTACTACTACTTCTCCTCCCGCGATAATCTGATCGAGGAGGTGATGAGTTCTGGTATCGCCGCCATGACCGAACACCTTCAGGAAGCGCTTGATGAACTGCCGCAGGACATCTCTCCGATGGACCGCATCATGCACGCCGTCGAAGCCCATCTGCGCCATGAGCTTGAACTATCGGATTATACAACTGCATCGATCCGCAACTCGGGGCAGATCCCCGAGCAACTTCGTGCCCGCCAGATGCGGGAGAACGAACGTTATGGCCGGATCTGGCGCCGGTTGTTCGACGATGCTGCCGCCGGCGGACAACTTAGGGAAGACCTTGACGCGCCGATGGCTCAACTACTGGTCTTGGGGGCGCTTAATTGGACAGCCGAATGGTGGGACCCTCGTAGGGGCTCCATCACGACGCTGGTTGAGAACGCGAAGTCACTGATTCGTCATGGGCTGAGCGAAGGCTAGCGCCCGACGCCGCGGTTGCCGTTACTGCGCGGCGATCGAGCGGCCTATGATTTCTTTCATGATCTCGGTGGTTCCGGCATAGATGGTCTGGACCCGGGTATCGATGAACGCACGCGCGACCGGATACTCGGCCATGTATCCATATCCGCCATGCAACTGCAGGCAGCGATCAACCACGCGTTTCTGAAGTTCGCTGAGGTACCACTTTCCTTTTGCGGCATCCACGGCAGTCAGCGAGCCCGCATTGAACGCCAGTACTGAGTTGTCAACATACGCCTCGGCCACATCGATCTCAGTTGCCATCTCCGCCAGTTCGAAGCGGATATGCTGGAAGCCGGTCAACGGCTTGCCGAATGCCCGGCGCTGCCGACAGTACTCCGCGGTGATCTCGAAGATGGCCCGGGTGGTCGCCATTGCCATAGCGGTGACCCCCAGGCGCTCGCGGGGGAGGTGGCTCATGAGGTACTGCAACCCGCGGCCTTCCACGCCCAGCAGGTTTGCTGCCGGCACCCGGGCATCGTTGAAGAACAACTCCGCGGTGTCCTGGGCATGGAGCCCGATCTTGTTCAATTGGCGTCCCCGTGCAAAGCCCGGGGTATCGCGCTCGACAACAAAAAGGCTGAACGCGTGCGATCCGCCGGCCGGATCGGTGCGGGCAGCCACCACAATGAGATCAGCCATGATAGCGCTAGAGATGAAAGTCTTCTGGCCATTCAGAATCCAGTAATCACCGTCGCGTTCGGCCATGGTCCGGATGCTCCGCAGGTCACTACCAGCACCGGGCTCGGTCATCGCGAGCGCGCCGATGAGCCGCCCTTCGGCGAACGGGGGTAGCCACCGCTGCTTCTGCTCCTCGTCGGTCAAAGCCAGTAAATAATGCAGAACCAGGTCATCCTGCAAGCTGAGGGTGAGCAGGAATGACTGCGCATTAGCCCGCGCCGCTTCCTCGCAAACCACCATCCGGTATCTGTAGTCGGTTTCGCCCGCGCCACCGAACCGCTCATCGATCTGGAGGGCGTAAATTCCGGCCTTCGCGGCCCGCGCGAAGACTGACCGATCGATCAGGTGTCTGCTGTCCCAGTCTTGCTGATGCGGAATGACCTCGCGGCTCAGGAAATCCCGGACCACTTCGCGGTATGCCTCATGATCCGGCCCGTATAGCTGACGACGCATCGACTACAGCCGTTCGATGATCGTCACGTTGGCTTGTCCCCCACCCTCGCACATCGTCTGCAATCCGTAGCGCCCCCCGCTGCGTTCCAGTTCATGGAGCAGCGAGGTCATCAAGCGCGCTCCGGTGCAGCCGATCGGATGCCCGAGCGCGATTGCCCCGCCGTTGACATTGACCCGATTCGGGTCTGCGCCCAACTCGGTCAGCCAGGCAAGGACGACCGGTGCGAACGCTTCATTGATTTCAACCACGTCGATGTCATCGATCGTCAAGCCGGTGCGCTTAAGCGCATGTTGGGTGGCCGGGATGGGGGCAGTCAGCATCATCACCGGATCGGCGCCACGCACCGACATGTGGTGGATCCGCGCCCGCGGTATCAGGCCGAAAGTGTCAACGGCCGCCTGCGAGGCAACCAGCAACGCCGCCGCGCCATCAGAGATTTGACTGGATACCGCGGCGGTAAGAACGCCACCATCCAGCAACGTAGGGAGAGCGCTCATTTTGTCCAGTGTGGTGTCGAACCGCGGGCACTCATCGACGTCGACGCCGGCATAGCTGCTAATCTCGCGGGCAAAGCGGCCCTGGGTAATCGCGACCGCCGCGCGCTGATGACTCGTCAGCGCGAATCTTTCGTTGTCCTCCCGGCTGATCCCCCACTGCTCGGCGATCATTTCAGCAGCACGAAACTGCGATATCTCTGCGGTGTCATAGCGAACCGCCCAGCCGCGGCACCCTGTCCACGGATCAGCTGAACCGTACGGCTGGCCGGCAGCAAATGCGCTGAGAATCGGAAACTGCGTCATATTCTGCACGCCGCCGGCAATGATCAGATCGGCCGTACCGCTCATGATCGCCTGCGCCGCGAAGTGCACCGCCTGCTGACCGGACCCGCACTGGCGATCGATGGTCACTCCGGGCACCGATTCCGGCAGACCCGCTGCCAGTGCGGCGGTGCGGGCGATGTCACCGGCCTGCGCACCGATGTTGTCCAGGCAACCCAAGATCACGTCGTCAACTGCTGCTGGATCGAAGTCGTGCCTGTCTACGATGGCGCCGATCACGTGCGCAGCCATATCAGCCGGATGCACGGTGGCGAACCCACCGCCGCGCCGGCCAACCGCGGTACGAACAGCGTCGATGATGTATGCGTCGCTCACCGAGTTAATTTATCATAGAATAAAATGCGTACACAACGCCGCGGATCAGATGCTCCAACGCCTCGGCTGTCGAATCGCTTGCCGCCCCTGCGATTCGGGCTTTGCTCGATCCCAGAACTGCGGGCCGCAACCATCGACACACGCGCGCCCATTCGACTGGCCGCAGTGCAACCGAACCGGGTAGGTGTCCGGGTATCGCAGCGCGCTTCAGTCTTCGATCAGCAACGCACTGTTGGGGCAGTTCGCGACCGCCTCTTCGACGGCCGGCCACTCCTCGGGGGGCGGGTTCTCGATCAGCACGTGGGATTGGCCGTCCGCGCCGACCTCAAAGACGTTGGGGGCGGTGATTTCGCACAGCCCGACGCCACAACACCTGCTGCGATCGACTTTGACTCTCATCAGAACAGCTTCCTCATGATTCTTATCGCCCAATCGGTATACGGCGGGTAGATCAGTGTCGGATCCGGTTTGCTTCGCTTGCTCAACACGGCCCGGCGGTGGCTCATGGTCTCGAAGCCCCATCGTCCGTGGTACGCGCCCATGCCGCTGGCACCCACGCCGCCGAAGGGCAGCTGGGGCACCAGGCAGTGCATAGCGAGGTGATTTATCACGGCGCCACCGGAAGGGATCCGGTCGATCAATTCGCGCCCCCGCCGCGGTGACGACGTGAAGATGTACAGCGCTAGGGGCTTCGGTCGCTGGTTGACGAATTCCACAGCCGCGTCCAGTGAATCTACCTCGACGACAGGTAGAATCGGCCCGAAAATCTCATCAGTCAGCACCGCATCGGTCGGCGGCGGGTTGGCGATGACCGTCGGTTCGATGCGCAGCGCGGTTCGGTCAGATCCGCCCCCGCTGACAATCTTGCCGGCGGTGCCGCCGATCAAAGAGACGAGCCGGTCAAACTGGCGCCCGTTGACGATCGGCAGCGACGGATCCTTTTCTCCGGACCGGAATTGGCGCATGGTCGAAACGATCTTGTTGGTGAGTTCGGCCGCAATGGCGCGGTCGGCCAGCACATAATCTGGCGCGATGCATGTCTGACCGGAGTTCATCAATTTCACCCAGGCGATACGTCGCGCGGCGACGTCGACATCAGCGTCCGCGGCCACGATCACCGGACTCTTGCCACCGAGTTCAAGGGTGACCGGAGTCAACATGGGCGCGGCAGCGGCCATGATGCGGCGGCCCACTTCCCCACTGCCCGTGAACAAAACGTGGTCAAGCCCCTGCCCGAGGAGATCCTGGGTGGTCTGGGTGCCGCCTTCGACGACGCGGACCGCCGCGCCGTCTAGATATTCCGGGATAAGGCGTGCAAGCAGTGCCGAGGTGGCAGGTGCCAACTCGGAAGGCTTGACGACCACGCAGTTACCGGCCGCTACCGCTGCCACCAGCGGCGCTAAGCAGAGATACAGCGGATAGTTCCATGGGCCGACGATTAACACCACGCCGAGCGGGTCGTACTGCACCCAAGCCCGTCCGGGTAGCTGGTTGAGTGGCAACCGGATGCGGCTACGCCGAATCCACTTCGGCAAATGCTTGCGTGCGTACACGGCTTCGGCACGGGCCGAGGCGACATCCCCCAGCCACGATTCCACTGACGACCGGCCAAGATCATCGAACAGCGATGCGGCGATTTCCGTCTCCCGCTCCGCAAGCAACCTTTCGATGCCGCGTAGCTGATCCAGTCGCCAACGCATCGGTCGGGTACGGCCGCTGGCGAAAACTCGACGCAACTCGCCCGCCACCGTCGCACTACCGCTGCCGGTGAGGACGCCCACTTCCGGCGGATGCACAACCATCGTGGCCCCCTCAGATCTCCGGTGCCGGAACCACGCCGCTGAGCACCGCGCCGGTGATTCCGCCATCGACGACGAGCGGGTGCCCGTTCACCCAGCGCGCCGCATCAGAGGCCAAAAACATGATGGTGTCGGCGACATCGTCGGAGCAGGCATGTCGGCCAAGCAATTCCTTGACTCCGTCGAGGGTGTCCTTGCCCATGGACTCCTCGAAGTCGGCCAGGATGGGGGTTTCCACCGGGCCAGGTAGCACTGCGTTGATCCGAAAACCCATCTGCGCCAGGGCTAGACCCATCGTCATCGTGTAGACGGTGGTGACCTCCTTCGAGAAGTTGTAGGCATTGCCTTGTTGCGGGTGGGCCTTGAACCAGGCCGCGCCTTCTTCAAAGGTGTCGGTCGCCAACAGATCTCGGATCGCTTCGAGCCGTTGCGGCCAGCCGAATCCGGCGGTCGACGACACGATCGTGACCGACGCGCCCGGCAGCAGTCGGTCGAAGAACGCCTCGGTCAGGTGACGCACCGCGAGGGTGTTGACCGCGAACACCAGGTCGCCGGGTGCGGTACCGGGTATGCCCGCGATGTTCATCAGCCCATTGAAGTCGCCGCGCAGCTGTTCCAGAGCGGCGTCAATGCTGCGCGGATTGGCCAGGTCCACACCGACGTGACCGGTCACCTCCGCGGTCGGCGTATTGCGGTCCAGCGAGAACACCTCGGCGCCGGCGGCCAGCAGCTTGGCCGCGGTCGCCCGCCCGATCCCCGAGGCGGCGCCGGTAACGACGTAGCGCCTGCCATTAAACTCTGACACGCGAAACCTCCTAGTCGAGGGTGTACGGCAGCGATTTCACCGCGTTCATGAAGTTGCTGGTCAGGTACTGCGGCTCGCCGACCCGCAGGGTGGGCGCACGGAAGATCAGTTCACGGAAGATCGCTTCGAGCTGCATCCGAGCCAGGAACGCGCCCATGCAAAAATGCGGGCCGCCGCCACCGAAACCGACGTGCGGGTTGGGACTGCGCCGGATGTCGAACACGTACGGGTCGGTGAAGACCCGGTCGTCGCGATTGCCCGACGAGTACATCATCAGCACCCAGTCGCCTTCCCTGATCTGCTGATCGCGCAGCACGGTGTTGCGGGTGGCGGTGCGACGGAACGTCATAACCGGGGTCGACCAGCGCACGAACTCCTCGATAGCGCCCTTGATGTAGCGGTCAAAATCCTGCTGCAGCAGTGCCCGTTGCTCCGGAAATTGCTGCAGCGCCATCGTCGTCAACGTTGTGGTATTGCGGGTGGTGTCGTTGCCCGCCACCGACAACAGCACCATGAACGCACCCAGTTCGTCGTCGGTGAGGCGTCGGCCATCTACCTCGGCCTGCACCAGCAGCGACATCAGGTCGGTCTTCGGATGGGCACGGCGCTGCTCGGCGAGTTCAAGCCCCGCAGTAAGCAACCCGACCACCGAGTCGTTGAGCACCTCCGCGGGTTCCCGCCCGGCGGCCACCTCCTCATCGGCCCAGGAAACCATGCCATCGGCGTGTCTGGTGGTCTCCTCACGCTGTTCCGGGGGCAAACCCATCATTTCGTAGATCGTCCACATCGGCAGCCGTTTGGACACCTGCTCGACGAAGTCCCCCTCTTTCGTCTTGATCAGGTCATCGACAATGGCTGCGGCTTGGTTCTTTATCTGATCGCCGATCTTTGCCACCTGCCGCGGCGTGAACACCGAACTGACCAGCCGGCGTAGCGTCGAGTGCTTGATACCGTCCATTGCTAAAAACGACTGTGCCGCATCGAGAATATCGTCCGGCACGGCTTCGATGATCACTCCTTGACCGGAGCAGAAGATATCCGGGTTCTTGCTGACGTAGCCGATGTCCTCGTTGCGAGTAATGGCCCAGACCCCGTCCACCGGCGCCGGGATCATGGTGCCTTCGATCGGAGGGTGCCAGCTGACCGGACGCTCATCGCGCAGCAGCTTGAAATAGGGCTCTCGCTCTTCCGCGGTGAGCTCCCAGAAGCTCAAGGGCGAGATGCTAACCGGGTCGAATGCGGGTCGAGCGGGATAGGTAGCCTGGATGGTCATGCGCGGGCCTCCACGTAGCGGTTAACCAGGATGTGTTTTGCCAGCTTTCCGGTTGGCAGACGGGGCAATTCGTCGACGAAGTCGACCGACCGAGGTGCCTTGTAGTGCGCGATCCGGTCACGCACATAGCTGATGATCTCCTCGGCCACTGCGTCGGAGGGCGTTTCCCCGTGACGCAGCTGAACCACGGCCTTGACGCGCTCCCCCATTTCCCGGTCAGGCACGCCGATAACCGCGACGTCGAAGATCTTTGGATGAAGCGACAAGACGTTCTCAACCTCCTGCGGGTAGATGTTCACCCCGCCCGAGATGATCACGAACGCTTTGCGATCGGTGAGGAACAAGTAGCCGTCCGTGTCGAGGTAGCCGATGTCGCCGACGGTTGTCCAGCTGTCATGCTGAGGGTGTCGGGAGGCTGCCGTTTTCTCCGGATCATTGTGGTACTCGAATGGTGCGACGTCGCGTTCGAAGTAGACGGTACCGACCTCGCCGGGGGGCAGTTCGTTGCCGTGGTCGTCACAGATACGGACGACGCCGAGGGCAGCTGTGCCCACCGAACCGCGCTTGGCCTGCCATTCTGCGGTGTTGATAATGGTGGCACCGTGCTGCTCGGTGGCACCGTAATACTCGACCAGGATCGGTCCCCACCAGTCGATCATCGCGTCCTTGACGTCCGGCGGACACGGGGCCGCGGCGTGCACGGCCAGCCGCAGCGACGAGACATCGTAGGCATTCCGGACGGCCTCGGGTAGTTGCAACATCCGCACGAACATGGTGGGCACCAACTGCACGACGGTCACCCGGTGTCGTTCGATGGCTTCCAACACCAGCTCGGGCCCGAAGTGCTCCATCAGGACCACGGTGCCACCCAGCGCCTGGACACCGCCGCACCATTTCAATGGCGCGGTGTGGTAAATCGGCGCCGGGGACAGATAGACATCGGCGCGGCCGATCCCGAAAGCGTGGCCGAGCAGTGCGGCCAGCGGATCTCCGGGCTCGTCGACCCGGATCGCCGGCAGGGGTGGCCTGACTCCCTTCGGTCTGCCGGTGGTTCCCGAGGAGTACAGCATCTCGGTTCCGCGTGGCTGGTCGCGAAGCCGGGCAGTCGCGCTCGCCAACAACTCGGCATAGGGTCGATAGCCGTCGATCCGACCGCCGAACGCGTACCGATGCCTAACGCCCGCCACCAGGCCGACCACCTGCTCGGCTAGTGTCGAAACGCCGGCGGATGCGATCAATACCTGCGCCGTGCTGTCCTCAACGATGTAGGCTACCTCCGCCGGGGCCAAATGCCAGTTCACGACTGTGATGTACAAGCCGGAACGTAATGCGGCCCAATAGACTACGAGCGCTTCGGCGGCGTTGTCCGACAGTAACGCGATGACATCGCCTTTGCGCAGACCCAATCGATGGAGCGCCGATGCCAGCTGCGCCGAGCGATCGTCGAGCTGACGGTAGGTCAACGTGCGTCCGGAGGCGGCCATGGTCACGGCCGACCGATCCGGCGCACTGACCGCGTGAGTGCCCGGGTACATCAGGAATCAGACCAGCAGGTCGTCACGGCCATCGTCCTTCAGTCGCTGGATATAGGACGGGTACAGCTTCTTGCCCAACGGCGCTAGCTTGAGCAGACTCGCAACATTGCCGTCGACCTTGATTTTCTTCTTCGCCATCGCCAGCGGTAGGTTGACTTTGCCCTGCCAGTAACCGTTGCCGGTCGCAGCCGTCATCGACATCGTCGCTGTTGGTGGGGGTCCGCCGTCGAGCCCCTCGCGCACCGCCCGGTTGGCCATGTCGATGACGACGACGGCTTCGGGATCGACGAAGTTGAATGCCACCACGATTCCGGTGTCAACCAGCTTGGGACCGATCTCGGGATCGTCGAATGCTGTCTCAAAAATGCCGCCGATGTACTTTGCGACCTCTGCTGAGTTCTTGAAACCCATGTCCCTCCTTATCCACTGACTTACTCAGAATGCCGCCGGTTGTGCTGCAGTTGGTGGTTGCGCTCGGGCCAGCACGACAACCTCACCGCTGGCGCCGTCGACCCGGACACGATCCCCGGTGTGCAGACGTTGTGTCCCATCGCGGGTCCCGACGACGCAGGGAATGTTCATTTCGCGAGCCACGACCGCGGCGTGACTCAAGGCACCTCCGATGTCCACAACCAGCGCCGAGGACACGAACAGCACCGACGACCAACTCGGGTCGGTAAACGGTGCGACGAGGACCTCGTCAGGGCCGACGTCGGTGAACGTCGGGTCGTGCACGACCCGTACCGTCCCTTCGACTACCCCGGCGCTCACGCCTATCCCCGATATCACCTCCCCGTCGGCAGCGCGCACCGCATCCGGCGTTGTCGCCAGCGGCTGTGGCGCTCCCTGCCAGGCGATGGGCAGTTCGATCGTCTGATACTTCAGCCAGCGTTGCCGCCGCTGCGCAACCAGATTTCTGACGTCGGTGAGTTGAGGTTGCAGCAAATCATCGAGTGTCAGCATGAATACGTCATCGGGATCGGCGAGAACACCCGTGTCTGCCAACAGCGATCCGAGGTGGCGCGCCGTAGCCCGGCATACGTCAAGACACTGCAAGAACGCACGTTTGCACACGCCTCGCAACAGGATATTGCTCGCCGCCAGGCGTAGCGCGGCCGCAACGGCCGGTCTTTGCCATCGGGGGAACGTCGCGATTACCTCACGTTGCATCTTCCGCAGGTGGAGATCGCCGTGCGCCTGCCGTGGGTCAGGCCGGTCCGTGTACAGGGCCACCAGACGCCGAAGCGGCTCGTCGTCTTCACGCCAGACCTGACTTTCCAACAGGCCCTCGGCAGGGCCGTGAAACCCGTGCAGCCGGGTAACTGCTTCTAGGCCAATGTCTCCCTGGGCACACCGCCACAGATCCACCACGATCTGCATCTCCGGACCGCCTGTGCCACTGAGAGTGCCGATATCACCGACACCGGCTCGGTCAACGATGCGAGTCAAGATGTCGAACAGCGGCTGAACCACCGCGAAGGTGGCCCGGACCTGCATATGCATCGCCGCCTCAAAGCGATCCCGAGCCTGCCCCAACGCGATCCTGGCCTCGGTCAGGGATAGCCCACTCACCGCCGTTAACGCCGCCGGATGCCAGCGTTCGATGTCTCGGGCGAGTCTTCGCGCGCGGCGAGGTGTGGTAGCGAAGGCGGCTGGCAGGCGGCCCGCAATGATCGGGTAGCGACGGCGCGTCGGGGCGAACGCCATGCCTTCCGGGACAGTTCCGAGAATCCCCCGGACCACAGCCTCACCGGTCGTACCGGGCATGCGGTCGCCGACGTCTGCGAGAAATTGCACCAACAATGCGGCCCGGCCATAGAACGGACGGAAAAAACGACTGTCGCTTTGCGACCCGGTGGCGGTTTTGCCGTTAGGGAACACGCCGAGTTCGCGAAACGCGCGGTGTATCGATACATCACCCACTGACAACCACAGACTGCAACTGAGCGGGGATTGCACCCCCGGGATCGCCTCGGCGACATTTCCCCGAGAGAAGATCTCGTGCGGCGCTGCCTTGGAGTGCAACGGGTCCCACCAGACCGGCTCCAGCGATTCAACGTGCGTAATGTCCTGTCGGGAGCTCCACACGGTTTCCGGCCGGGCCTGCAGCAGGAACAGGTTGCGGGTTCCGTTGTGGCGGCCCGGTGCGATTGCCCACTCCACGTCCATCGGACATCCGAACGCGGCTTCGACCTGCCTGCCCAATGCGGCAACCTTGATGACCTCTTCTTGCGATAGGCACGGCTGGTCACCGACTTCGGGAGCCAGTGTCCGCGCTTCGACAGCGCCGGTCTCCGGGTCCATTTGGTAGGCGGCGCGTTTCGCACCGATCTCACTGCGGTCGACTTCGATGTTCGATTTGAGCACCCAAAAGCGGTCTACCTCGACATCACCGCGAACAACGCCCTCGCCTAGACCGCAGGTGGCCTCCAGGAAGATGCGACTGTCATCTCCGGTTACCGGTTCGAGCGTCATGAGGACACCGGCAGCGGTGGCAGGCACCATACATTGGACGACAACACCCATCGCGAGGTTTTTGGACGGAATCGCGAACTCGCGCCGGTAGGCGATCGCGTGCGGAGTGAACAGGCTGGACCAACAGCGGATAACGTGACGGCGGACGGCCTCCGTCCCTCGGATGCCCAGATAGGTCTCCTGCTGTCCGGCGAATGATGCCTGCGCGGTGTCTTCTGCGGTGGCGCTTGAGCGGACGGCGACCAATGGGTTGTCACCGAGCGCGAGGTAGGCCGTGTCGATGGCAGACATCGCCTCCGGGTCGAGGGCCATGCCGTCGAACAGGCTTCTGATGGCGCGAGATGCCGCGGCGTCGCTAGCAAGGTCTGTTGCCTGGGCCAGCTGCGTTTCGATCTTCGGAATCAGCCCTGAGGCGGTGAGGGCGCGGTGGTAGGCGCTCGTCGTGACGACGAACCCGGCGGGTACTGGCAACCGGTGGGCAAGCAACTCCCCCAACCCGATCGCCTTTCCTCCGACGAGGTCGGCATGGTCGCGGGAGCACGCGGCCAAGGGCAACACATTCGGTCCGTCAAGACGCGAATCGATGTCGGGGGTGCTTTTACCTACCACGGGTTTACTCCGCTGCATCAGCGTTTGGCCGAAACGAGCCGCCTGGTCCGACCGATCAGGCCGTTGGACCGCTTCATTTTCTTGAGGAGCCACTTGGCCGATTGTTGACCCGGGATCCCGCTGATGCCGCCGGTGGGGTGGGTGCCGGCTCCGCTGAGAAACAGCCCCGGGACCGGGGTGTGGTAGCTGCCGAAACCGGTGGCGGGACGCAGTGGTCCGAAGCGCATCCCCGCCGGATCGACGTGGTAGACATTGCCGCCGGGGACGTTGAACCGCGTCGCGAGGTCGGGGATGTTGAACACCCGACGTTCGATAACCATCGAATCCAAACCCTTGTAGATGTCTGCCGCGGCGCCGAGCGCCCGATCCCCAATGGTTTCCCGGACCTCGTCCCACGGCTCGCTCGGGTGGGCGGGCGTGATGCCGGACCAATACCAGAAAGTGTCCGATCCGTCCGGTGCCTGGCTCGGGTCCAAAGCGCTGGGGATGATCCCGATGCCGCACAGCGGGTCTGGCCAACGCCCGGCGACGGTGTCCTCCCAGGCGCGGATGTGCTCCTCGAAGGTCTGCCAGGCGACGACCGGTTCGCGCAGGTTCAAGTCGTCGTCGCGCCATGCCTGGTGCCGCGGCAGGCTGAGCTGTCCGTCGAGAGCGACGTCGATTTTCAGCGTGGCGGCTTGCACGACGTCGACCGGTATCGCATCGGCTCGCCGTTGCATGGTGTCGTCGAGCACCCCTCGCGGCAATAGCTCACACAGCGTGAGTTTGGGACTGCAGGAAGCCAGAACATATGGTGCGGTCAGCTCTTCGCCGCTCTCGAGCCGCACACCGCCGATCCGCCCACCGTTGAGTAGCAAATTCACCACTCGTGCCGACAGCCGAACCTGCCCGCCATGCGCTTCGAACGACCGCTGAATCGCCGCGGGCAGCGATCCGGATCCGCCGGCCATCCGCGACGAATTCGTCCGATGGCACATCGCGATGTAGATCAGTGCCCACCCGGTGCCGTCTTGGGTCATCCAGCAAAACGGTGGCATCGACGCTAGTGCGGCGCGCAGCAGCGGCGTGTCGAACCGCTCGGTGATGACCTCGGCATGGGACCGGGTAAGGAAACTCAACAGGGGTTGCAGTTCCTTTCGCCGCCGCGCCACAACGGGTATGGCGTTCAGGACCGCCTTTCCGGACGGGCGGGTGGGATGCCCGTTCATGAACGGCAAGACCAGATCCATCGCGGCGTCAAGTTGTTCGCTGAATTCCAACCAGGCACGGGAGTCCTTGTGGGAGAACCGCCTCAACTCCTCGGCGGTGCGATTGGCATCCTTCCAGAACGCCAACGATGCCCCGTCCGGATCGAGGTGGACGTGAAACGGATCGGCGATGATCTGCTTGAGTCCGTACCGGTTCAGCTCGAGATCAGCTTCGATGGTGGTCGAACGAAACAGCGATGCCTGGATGCCACCCTCGTTGATGAGATGGTTCTGCGCGCTCGGGAAAATCGCGTTGGTCCCCAACATGCCGCCCGGAGTCGGCGAAGCTTCCAACACCATTACTCGTAAGCCGGCCCGCGCCAGATATGCCGCCGCGGTGAGCCCATTGTGGCCCGCGCCGATAACAATGACGTCGTAGTCAAACGAATTGCTGTTCACAGCATTCCTCCATTGGTTACAGCATCGAGCGCGCGGGCCTTCATCGCCCGCTGGTAGTCGTCGAACCACAGTTCTTGGTATGACGAATATGTGATGCGGCCCTGCTCGTCTGTCCAGCGGTAAACGCTGTCGTGGAAAGACGTGTTCGGCCATTGCGGCAGTGAAGCGCAGGCGATCGCCTCGCCGCGGAACCGGTACACTTCGCCCCGGTCGTCCTCGGCGGAAATCTCTTGGCGCAGTGGCATGTGCGTCCTCGAGTGACGTTCCAACACATCGCGGCGAACCCACCTAACGCCCCGAATATCGTTGTCACGCACCACCCAGGCGAAGTGATGCGCCGGCTTGTCTCCGACATCGTAAAGCCCGGCCCACGCCGGCTCGGTGTCCAACGGCTCGAATCCGACCTGACTGAAGTTCAGTTCCGGTCCAAAGGATATCGGCGACCAGCCGGTCGGCGGAACTGGGACAGCACCGCGCCGTTCAACCCGGATCTGCCGCCACGAACGGTCGCGCACCGCAAAACAGTCCACCGGATACGACGCTCCGTCCAGCCGCAGCTCGCCGGTGACGTGCATGAACTGCTCGCTGCCGCCCGGACCGCGTGCAGGGTCGAGGTGTTCTTCCTCCCCTGGCATCACATAGCCGCGCGCCACCAATGGCGAAATCGCCTCGGCACGGACATCGATCGATAGCCGCTCGTCGCAGCTCTGGTAGCCAATCAACGCTGTACGGCCGGGCTCAATGAAGTGGATCGACAAGCCGTTGTCGGTGGTGATCCTGGCGTCCTCGATCCGCGGCCAGGGCATGGTGTTCTCGTAGTCAAGGAATGCGATGTCGGTGTATTCAACGTTGTCGGTTCCCTGGAAGACGCAAACCCCGCCTTGCGAAAGCGGAAACGCCGGCTGGTATCGCACATAGGTGAAGACTCCGATGCATGCATCCGGCACCGAGAAGCCGAAATAGTGCGTGTGAACCAGATGTGGATCCCAGCGTTCGCCGGGTACCGGCAGTGGTAACAGTAGATCGGTCGACGGTTCGTGAGTTCGAAGTGCCATGCTTCCTCCCCGGGCGTCAAGGCTTGATGGATTGACAACAGCCATGTATTTCCTAGCCGACCGGGTTCGTTCCGGGTTTGGCGCTGGACATGTCCGAAATCTCTGGCCACCGCCGGGTGATCTCCGCCAAGGTTGGTGGTTCCGGGAAGGTGACGCCGTCGTTCTGGAATTGGGCAACCCGCTGCACCAGTCCGCCGCCGACGACGAACACCGACCCGCTCTCCTGGTTCTGCTCGGACAGCAGATAACCGACCGCCGGCGCCACCTGATCCGGACTCAGCCGGTCAAGCACTTCTTGCGGCGCGACATCGGCAGTCATCCGGGTGGCGGCCATCGGCGCGACTGCGTTCGCGGTGATTCCGTGCTTAGCTCCCTCGATGGCCAGCGTGTTGGTCAGCCCGACCAGACCGAGTTTGGCGGCGGCGTAGTTGGTCTGGCCGAAATTCCCGTACAGCCCACTCGTCGACGTGGCCACCACGACCCGGCCGAACTTCTGGTCGCGCATCAGCGGCCATACCGCCCGGATGATGTTGAAGCCGCCGTCCAAATGGACTCGCAGGACCGCATCCCAATTGTCGTGGGTCATCTTGTGGAACGCACCGTCACGCAGTATCCCGGCGTTGCTGACCAACCCGTGTACCGCACCGAAGTGGTCCAGCGCCGACGTGACGATCGCCTGCGCGCCATCGGCAGTCACGACTGACGAGTAATTCGCGACTGCATGGCCCCCCGCGCTACGGATTTCGGCGACCACCGCATCAGCCATAGCGGTTCCCGAACTGGATCCGTCCTTCTCGCCACCGAGGTCGTTGACCACAACCCGTGCGCCGTTAGCGGCGAGAAAGCACGCATAGGCACGTCCGAGCCCACCGCCAGCGCCGGTCACGATCACGACTTTGTCTTGCACTCCCGGCACTTACGATCCCTCCGTTGGGTCTTATGTGGGCGGCATCACACAGCTGATTTAATCTAGCTTAAATTTCCCGTGGTCGTCAAGCGGTGGGGTTCACTGCCGACGATGACTTGAGCCGCGCCCGCCCGCGGGGCGGACTTCCACCAGCGCCCGACGGACCTGCGCGGGTCGGCGCCGCCTTGGCCGGTCGGCAGCGGATACTTGACTGTTATTCCGCGTTCAAGGATGCTGTCCGAGTTGACATGGCGTCGAGACCGGACCGTCGGCCTCCCAACCTCAAGGCGGTGCACCCATGGCAGCCGAGCAGGGCCGTCCGAGATATATCGACGATCGCTATCGGCGACAGCTCGAAAGTGTTTGCAGCCATGACGGCTCGATTTGATCGCCCGGCTGCCGCGCTCGGTCGACCAGGCGGCGCGTGCGATATCGACAGTCAGCCAGGAATGGTGGTTATGCACGACGCCGCGCGTTTGGATAGGACGAAAGCAGTTCGGCTAGACCATGATTGGCTTGCGGAACTCACCCAGATTGCTTGCGAGCCGGTGGGCGGCGCCGCATGGTCTGGCGCCTCCGGCACGGTATCTGCGCGCCGCGGTCGCACAATGATCGGGAACTGCCGATGGTTGGTGGCGATTGTCGCGTCGCTCGGCTTGGTACTTGGCACAGCGACCGCGGCGCATGCCGAACCGCTCGGTGAGTCGGCCGCTACTCGGTTTCCGGACATTGCACACATCACGGCCTGGTACACCGAGTTGCAGCCGGACGAGTTCTTCATTGCCGGCCGGCCCGGTGCCTGGTTCCTGTCGCCGTCCGGCCTCAACTGTGGCATCTGGCCTTGGGGCAGTTTCGGGTGTAAGGGCGACATCCCGGGCGCGCCGGCCGGTGACAACCACATCGCTTGGTTCAATGGAAATCGCGCGGTGCACCACGGATGGACGGCAGCCGTCCAGTTTCCGGCTGGACAGGCGGAACGGCCGCTGCCGCCACGCAGCTATGTAACCTACGAGTCGACGACCTGTGCCACCACGCCCGACGCCAATACCTATTGCTCGCACGGCGAGTTCAAGTTTTTGATAACGCCGCAGGGAACCTGGTTCAAGGCGTGGGATGACAGGCGATCATATGTCTGCAATGCCTACGGGTCGTGCCCTCCCGGCTAGCGGGCGGCCAGTGTAACCAGCCTGCGCTTTGCAGCCGCTAAGATTTGAACGACGTGCTGCCGTAACATGCGGCATTGCCGACGTCCAGCGTGTTTTGGCATCTCAAGACATCTCCGATGTAGATCCGGACGGTGACCCATTTACCGGGCTGCCACACCGGGGCCGCCGCTACGCTACGCCGCCAGTCGGTGCGCACTTCGGCGCCGTCGGTTGACAAGCTGCGCGGGTTGGCCATCGTAACCGTGGTTCGCCATGGCAGCGGTACGTCCTGGAGCAGGCGCCGGGCCGAACCGTCGAAGTACTCGATGTCTAATGCGGGAACGTGTGCTGAAACCACCTCGTAAGTCACGCTCTCGTCGGCGTGCGCAGTGGGCGCGAACGTCATAAACAATGTGCCGGTGATCAACGCGATCCCGGCGGCTCGGCTGCTACTCATAAGGTCCTCCTGACCAGCGGTCGGCATCGTGCCATGCGGTCAAGGTCTGGACGGCGACGGCCCCGGGTCGATGCGCGGAGCCGTCGTCGACGCGCCGCTGGTCGAGACCGAAGCCGTAAATCCGGTCGTTGGAAGCTCCGCTGATGACGCCCGGCCCGAACGGGGCGAGGCGCCCGTAGCATGCGGCCTTGCCCACATCCAGGCGGTGCTCGCAGCCAAGCTTTCCGCCTATATAGATGCGGACCGTCACAAACTCTCCGGGCTGCCACACTTCGGACCGAGCCGTCCAGTCCCGCCGCCAATTGGCGCGAAGTTCGGCGCTGTCACCCGGGTCGGCCATGGTCGTGGTGGTCCGCCATGGCAGGGAAACGCCGCGCAGCAAACGCCGCGTCGTCCCGTCGAAGTATTCGACATCGAGCGTTTTGACGCGATCGGAGACGACTTCGTAGGTCACGCTGTCGTCGGCGCGGGCAACCGGGGCCGTTATTATCGCACAGACGCCGACGACGAATGAGGCGACAATGTTCGTCGTGCGCATCATTTTTAGCCATCTCATTGTGATCATGCGTAACTACTCCGTCGCCAAAACCACCGAAGCTAAGATATATCCGGTTCTTTCGTTTTGCCGCACGCTTGCTCCGAAGTCGGTATAGGAACAATCCGCAATCGCCCGATATGCATGACCCTCCAAAAGTACCCCTTTTATTGCCAGAGCCTCGTTCTTGTTGGCGCCTTGGAGCACGTACCCCTTGGTGGCGTTGTAGCCTAGATCCTTCAGGCCCGGCAATGGATCAACCGGTTCCCCGGGCGCCTCGTTGGCAGTCGGCACCCGGGTCGCGGTGTGCGCAAGATACTCGTCGGTCAATCGGTTGAAGACCTCGGCTGCTTGCCCGAGAAGTGGGTTAAACCGCAAGGGTTGGCATGCCGTGTCGCTACGGGCTGACGCCATCGCGTCCCTGAGGTTGTTCTCGGGATCGGCCACCGCAGAATCCGGCACCAAAAGACCCCAGGCGAGGAACACGGTGCCCAGCAACGCCGAAGACATCCCGAGGCCACGACGACGAAATACACACACAGAATCTCCGTCATTCGAGATTCGAGTCAGCCGCCTTGGCACGGTTCTCTCCTTGGGTAGCGAACAACCGTCGAAAAGGCAGTCGCGGTAGTAAGATCGTATCGGTTTGTGGGTCCGGCGTCTGGCGAACGGTGATTTCGCCGGCGGCGGAAGAACGGATGCCTTTATCTGGCTCGGTGTCGATTCCCCGCGGGGTTCAGCGGGCCAGTTCGGTGACCATTCCAACGGCTCAACAGGTCTTCGAGAGCAGCGGCGGCACCGGAGGGGTTGAATGCTGGAATCCAGGCCGCTATACGGGGAATTAGACGTGCGATTGTTGGTGAAAGGCGTCATCTTGTCCTCAAGCCGGCCGTACCGCTCAACCCAGCGTGTCGGGGCAGAGTTCAGCTTGCGCAGCTGCGATCAGCTCGGGCATCCCGACCGTCGGGAAGTAGCGGTCCATTGCCGGATCATCGGGCCGGACACCGCGGTGTAGGTTCTGGCAGATAAGGTGTCCCACCTGCACGACGGCGCCGGACGGCATTGGCACCCGGACCCCGCTCCCGCGCAGGTTGGCCAGGTAATTGGCGTCTTCGCGGGTCAAGTAGCCGTTGCGCACCCAACCTTCGTGGTCGTCGGCCCACGCCTGCGTCGAAAGCGATAGGCAAGCGGCCGCGACCACCGCGACCGCGCCGGCTCTCACGCACCACGCTGCGCATCTCATATCGGTCCCTTCGCTTGAATATCGGCCGACACTGCGACCAGCCACTGTCCTAGTCACACACATGCGAACGGCTTATCCTGGTGCCCCAACGTTTGACGCGCAGAACCGATGGGCCCGTGAACCAATCGGGTTGGTGCGATTTGATCCCGGCGCTCACATTCGACAGGTGCTGCCACAGTAGGTAAAAGCTCTCACCCTCATAGAGCGGGAAGTAAACATCGCCCGCATGGCTTCGGCTCTGGGTGAGCATCTGGACACGCGGAGCAAGGAAATCCACCGACTGATCGATATTTGCGGTGACGATATCGGCCTGCTCCTGAATCGGGCCGAAGCTGTAATCCCAGTCACTGGCTGCCCCGACTATGATACCCGGTCCGTTCGGAGTGATCCGATTGAATTGCAACCTATCGATCTGTCGCCTCAACGTTTCATATTGGGCGCTGTACCATTGGCACATTTCCCGCTGCGCGTTGATATCTGCATCCGTCACGCTACCTCTGGTTTGGTCATAAGGAAACGGGAATTTCGGCTCCCAGTTTGACGCGACCGGCGTGATCATCGGTAATGGCCGGATGAGGTCCTCATCTGCCGACGGGACCGCGTTTGACACCGCGGATAGCACGAGCGACATGCACGCGGCGGCCATACCGGCTCGGTGAACTCGTTTCCACGCACCTGGCACTTCTCAACCTCTCGGTTTCACTTGGGCCAACCCCTTTTACATGAGAAGGCGGTACAATACTTTTCCTAACTCTATTTTTGCTCGACCACCGCATCGACCCCGCCGACATCACGTATCTGCCAGTCATTGTTGCTATCGATGGTGACGCTATATGTCGCTGTAGACTGTAAAGGGGCCGGACTTTGCACTGTCTTGGTCAGGACACTGACAAAGCAATCTACGGCATAGAGCCCGCCGTTTGCGGATCGCACCTTCGCGGCCAGAGGCCGCGCGGTTGACGTCCATTCGAGCGGAACCATAATCTGCTCCATTTGCTGTGCAGCATCCGTCAACTTGGCCGTCAGTTCCGGCGTCGTTCCGGCGACCAGCTTCGCCTTCCATGCGTTGAGATTCTTGAAATCCATCTCAGCCGCGTTGACCGCGTAGTCGAGCGCAACTTTTTCGGCATGGCTGTCGTTTTCGGATTGCCGCACCTGCGCCTGCAGTTCGTGTCGCACTCCGATGTACAACCAAGCCAACGTGCCGACGGCACCGGCGACGGCAGCGACCGCCGCGATCCCGATCAGAGCACGAACCGAGATCGACACGCGCAGCCGTCGAGGCGACGTCTCCCTCGACTCGGGCTTCATCGGCGAATCGGGCGCGTCGGCGGTGGGCGCGGCTTCCGGCGCCGAACCGGTCTGATCCAACTCGGTGGTCTCCGGTTCGTCGGCTTCTAATTCCTTGACAGCCATAGCGACCTCCTCTGCTAACTCCTAGGCCGGTTGTTTCGCGCGGCCTTACGTCCATCGTGGTTCCACTAGCTCCCGGAGAGGCGGACATGCACCGGGACGGCCCCGTCCGCCGGCAGGCTATCCAAGATATTGGTGAAGATCTGACCGGTGTCGAAGTTCAATAGGGAACCGGCGATCCCCTTGATGTGCGGCAAGGCATTCTCACCGAGCACCTTCAAGTCGCCACCATTGTTGTCCAACAGCTTCTGAATTCGATCCATAAAGTCGCCGAACCGGTGCAGGTCCTGTGGGGCACCGGAGGCGACGAGCGGCAGAAAGCTCGCGAACAGGTCGCCAAGGTGTGGCGCAAACGCGTAGAGCTGAGGTGTGAGCTCCGCTATTGAGGGACCGATCCAGCTAGCGTTCTGTAACAGCGTCTGGAAGTTGTCAAGCACTCCACGCCCGCAGCCATTCATATCGGCGACGGTGTTACGTAGCAATGTGCTAGCGCGCGACAGGTTCGGCAAAACCGCGTTGGCATCGGGCAATGCGGCATCGGCCTCATCCACGATACGTTTAAGCGCAGCCGGGTCCAGTTGGTCGAGAACCCGCACGACGCTTGCTGCCAGTTCTGATATCGAGGCCGGTTGTATTATTGACTCTCCGGCCAGGCGAACCCCGTGGTGCAAGGCCGGTCCGCCGGTGGTCCGCGGAAACAAGTTGATGGTCGATTCCTGCAGTGCCGACAAGTTCTCCAGCCGAATTTCGGTGTTGGCGGGTACATGGAATGGTTCTCGGATATAGAAGTCGACAGTCGCGGCGTCGGGTGAAGCCTCGATTCTACTGACCTCGCCAACCGGGACTCCACGCAGGAGAACGCTTGACCCGACCACTAAGCCATTGATATCACGCACTTTCATCGAAATATCGGTCCGGTGGGACGGAAGCCCGATCCGAACGCCGAGCGAACCGATGTACCCAAGCGCGAAGATGACCATCAGCCCGAATGCGACGAATGACATTAATGCCCGTGTCCTCACGGCGTCGCTCCTAGGATCCGCAGCACGTTTTGGACATCGCCGGACAGTTCTCGCCCGTCCGGACCAATTATGGAGGTGATGTTCATGGCAGGATATTTGTCCTGGCGGAGGAAAAAATCGTAGAACAGCCGTCGCCACGCCGGCACCTCGTTTTCGAAGGCCTGCTTGTCCCGTTGCATCGCTCCGAAGGTGTCGGCCAGCGACTCGAGTAGTGGCACTAGCCAGAAGCCGCCGGAGTAGATACTGCCCACCGACGGCAGGAGCGTACCGGCGTATGTCGCGTTCGTGGTCAGGCGATCTAACCCGATCATTCCCCACGGCGAGAAAAAGTCTCGGAATGTCGGGATTCGGTCGTGCAGGACCTGTGCCGTCCCGGCCGCCCCGCTGAGCCATTGGTCGACCGCATCGATATCTTTGGAAAGGTCCGAGAGGTTGGCGGCGACCTGGGCAGCGATTTTGCGTGCTGATTCGCCTCGCGGTGTCACCCGGTTGAGACCAATAATTGTATTCTGTGCACGCTGGATAGAACCGCTTGATACGAAATTTGCCAGGCTTGCGATGGTGTCTTCCACCTGCGGTGGCGATGTCGTGCGCGTTAACGGGATTGTGGCGTTCGGGCGTAATGCTGCTGGTGCCGGCTGGTCTGCCTGTGGGCGGTCGAGCGCGATATAAATATCGCCAAGCACGGTGGCTTGCTGCAATGAAGCGTGAATATCGGATGGCACGACGACGTTCCGGTCTATCCGCGCACTGACGTCGACGTGGCCGCTGGTCAGGGAGACGTTGGTGACCGTACCGATGTTGGTGCCGTCCATCACCACTTTGGCGCGGTCGGGAAGGTTGAGTACACTGTCGAATTCCATAACGATCTCGTAGCCACCCCGGTAACTGTCGCCCGGCTGGGGCAGCCGCGAGACATTGATAGAGGCGCATGACGACATGACGACAGCACCTGCGATAAGGCCTGGGATTACCCGGAGTCGGCGTCTCATCGGTTCGCTGCCTGACTGAGCACGTATTGCAGCAGCGCGGCGTCCACGGCGTAGGGCTGCCCTTGCACGTTCGCGCAGCTACCGGGCATCGATGCGTTCATGACGTTGCAAAGCGCGACGCCGTCGGGCGTCTGTATTCGATACAGCGGCGGGCGGTAGCGGATGAGATCGAAAGGCCGATTGTTGAAATGGTTGGCAGCGGTGTTGATCCACCACGGAAAAGGGTTCAACAGGTTCGTGAGTCTGGGGGCGTGTGCGCTTAGCTTGCGCAATGCAACCCCGGTCGCGTCCAGCGTGAACTGAATCTCCTGGCCGAGGTTCACCTCCAAGTCCTCGACCATGGGAACCAGCCAGATCATGCCTTCCACGATTCGCCGGCCGCCCTCGGTGGCGGCGTCGACGTCTGCCATGGTCTTCGGCGCGTCCTGCAGAATCTCTTTCAGCGGTGCACGGAGCTCCGTGAGAACCGAAGTCAACTGGTGCAGGTTGGCCATGATCGACCCGATGTCGTTGATCGTGCGGTCGGGGCTATCCAGTATCTGCGATGCCGTGCTCAGCAGCCGGTTGGCCCCAACTCCATTGTTGTGGATCGCCTGATCGATCCCGCGTACCACATCGCCGATGTTGGTCGAGCCCTCGGGGTTCATGGCGTTGACGAAAGCGGTTGCCGAACCGATCACTTCGGACAGGCTTTTCGGCGTCGCCGACTTGGTGAGTGAAATACACTCGCCGGCTCTTAGTTTCGGGCCTGACTCGTAGTTGCCGACCAGTTCGAGCGATCGGTCGGCCAGGATCGATGGCGACCTCGTGATTGCTCGGACGTCGGCGGGCAGCGGACGCCGCTCCGTGACGTTGAAATCGACGCGGACATCGAGCGAGCCGGGTGTGATCGCGGTGACTTTGCCGATCGGATAACCCATTTGGGTGACCGGGTTGCCCGGGTAGAGCCCGACGCTGTCGGGCATGATCGCGCAATAGTCGGTACCTTCTGCCTTCCAGAAGACCGACTCGCGCATCATCTGTGGAACGGCTACCACCGCAGCGCCACACAGAGCGAACACGATCAGGCCGGCGCCGATCCACCGTGCCCGATAGAAACGCAACGCGGCCATCAGCACGCGCTCCCCGGTATCGGGATGCACAGGTCCGTGGCCAGCAACTCCGGTGGCGCGTTCTGGGCGTTCAGTACCCGTTCGATCTTGGTGCGTATCAGGTGGATAGCGCGTACTATCACGCCATTACGTTCCACCCAGTACCGTGCCTTTTCCTGCCAATTGCGAATCTTCTCGAGAAAATCTTCACGATGGTTTTCGTAAAAATTACCGACTGGGGCAAGCGCATCGAAAACGTCGGCGATGCCTTTCAATGCACCACCGAAGCCCTCGCCATAGATGATAAGCGTCTGCTCGAGAATCGACGCCTTGCGGACAAGATGCCTGAGGCCGTCACGGTATTTGCTCAAGGCCTCGATGTACTCGTCGGACATACTAAGGATCGCGGACACCTGTCCGCGCTGCTTCTCGACGGTGGACATGACACTGTTGCCAGCATCGACCATTGCACCGAGCGACTCGATATTGGGTCCCGTAAAAGCTTGCTGCATTTCGTCCAGTGCCTGTTTGATCGGGACTGGATTAACGTTATCGGTGACCTTGGGCGTGTCGGCAAGGATACGCATGAGGTTGTACGGCATCGTCACCCGTTCCACCGGGATCGGTTTGGTGCCCAATGGGTTGTCCCCCAGAGACACAAGGTTCACGTAATATCCGCCGACGACGGTGAGCATACGGACCTCGACCTGCGATTGGTCTCCGACAAAAGCGTCCGCATTCACTTGCGCGCGCACTCGCACTCGGTTGTCGTTTAATGCTAGATCTTTGACCTTGCCAACGGTGATGCCGGCGATTCGAACCTGATCACCCGTCCCGATCGAAGCTGCATCCTCCGTATAAAACGTGACGATCTTTTCACCCGGCGGGCTGATATAGAGCAGGCTCATTGTCAGCGCCGCGACGGCCAGCAGAGCGAGCCCGCCAACACCCCACAGGGTTGGACTCCGCAGCAGTTGTTTCATCGCTTGCATAAGACTACTTTTTGTCCGTTGATCAGGATGTCCATTGGAGCTGGTAACTCGAAGCGACCGGCCGAGCAAGGCAGAGCCGCGCCGTCGACCGGTGGTTCCGGAAGGTTTTCCCACACCACCGGAACCAACTTGAATGCGTCGATGTAGTCGTCGATATTGGTGAACGCGCGATCGAGTGCCGCGTCGATGTCACTGGGGAGTGCCGGCCCGGCACCGGGTCCGAGTCGCCAGCGGATGCCGGCATTATAAATTGGCGGCAGCCCCGCGTTAGTCAGCAGGCGCAGGACGGTGTCTGTAAACTCGGGGCCGAAGAGCTGGGATTTCCGGAATTCGTCGACCGCCATCAACGCACCATCCAGCGGACGGTTGATCCATTCCAAAATCTGAACAAGGTCGTTCGACTTACCACCGATGGCTTGCGCAACGTCGGATAGGTTACTCATCAGGGTGGCGATGACTTTTTGCCGGTCCGAAACGAAGCGGGTGAGCGTGTGGATGCTGTCGAGCATGGGCGCCAAACCGCTACCATCGCCAGACAGATACGATATGGCGTTTGTGGTGAAGGTGTTGATCTCGTCGGGGCTCAGGGTCGCTATTACGGGCTGTAGGCCGTTGAACAACGCCGTGATATCGATTGACGGTTGTGTCATGGCGATAGGCACACGCGTCACGAGATCACTTGGCGAATAACCTTCCGCCGCATCGGTGATGTCGACATAGCGCAAACCGGTTAGGGCCTGATACTTGATGGCGAGCCGAGTGCCCGAAACCACTCCGTAACGTTTGTCGAGCGAGAACCCGACGGCAGCAACACTCTGGCCCTGCCGTCGTTGGAGTTGGATCGAGCGAACCTTTCCGACTCGAACGCCGCGAACGCGCACATCGGCGTTGGGGTGCAGTCCGGACGCGTCCGTGAATTCCGCGGTGTATGAACGTTGTTCCGCCGCCAACGGCTGCTCAATGGCGTTTGCGATCAAAACGAAGAGCAGGATCGCGACCAGAGCGCTTATCCCCAGGCGCCACAGCGCCGCGGTGGGCTTCACCCCGACCACCCCATCGCACCCAGCGGGGCTGCCACCCCGGGCAGGCTGTCAAGGATGAGTTGGACCTGCAAAGCTGGCTGTTCGCCGGTGCCGGCATACATCTTCTCGAACCGTGAACGCAGGTCCGCTAGCAAACGTGCGAAACCTTCAGGTCTGATCAACGGCGGCACCGTCGCAGTGACCGCTGTGAGCGCGTCGATCACGGGCCGCAGATCGGTCGCATGGCTTGACTCGAGCTTGCCTATAGCGGCAAAGAGGCTACCGGACGCGAGTTCGTCGGTCGGTATGAAGAGGTTTTGCCACTCTTCCTCGGTAACGTCGCCGTGAGCTTTCCGTTGGATATTTCTATCGTCGTGTAGGAATTCCGATCCGGTAGTCAATAACGCATCGATGGCAGACGGCATCACGACGCTGAGCCCGGCGGCATGAGCAAGGAGCCGTGCGGTGCTTACCGCTTGGACGTCGGCAAGAGTCGTGGCCGCCACCAACGCGGTCTCAATCAACGGGTTCAGTGCATCCGTATAGCGCGTGGCCCGGTGCGCCACCGATATGAGCTGCGGCGACAGCACGCCGGTCGAGACCTCGCCGAGTCGCGACAGCAGCGCCTGAAGAGTGAAGTTGCCGGTCGGTATCCTGCTCAGCTGCATCCCGTCGTGCAGTGCTTGGCCGCCGTTGCCGGCATTCACGCTAATGCCGGTGACGCCGAAATAGTTGATCGGCCGGAAGTCGATCTGCATGGTATCGGTCAACCCGGTCACCGACTTCTTCTGAAGGTCAGCGCTGAGTCGAACGCCGCCAGCGGCCCGACTGGAAACGGTCGTTACTTCACCGACGGTGACACCATTCATGACCACCCGGGAGCCGGCGGTGACTCCTTGACCGACGTACGGCGTGTCGATCGTTATCGAGATCTTCCCACTCGCTCGACCGCCGAACGGGTTGCCCAGAACTAGCAGCCCCGCCACGGTAGCGCAGACCACGACCGTTATGCCGACGAGCGTCAGCGTTCGCCTCTCGGCTTGTTCCGTGCCCTGTATCAGCATCGTCCCCGCTAACCCTTGAACACGAACTCTGGCCGGATTCCCCACAGCATCACGGTGGTTATGAAATCCAGAATCACAATCGCGACCAAACTGGCCCGCACGGCGCGACCGGATGCCTGCCCTACACCGACCGGGCCCCCCGTGACGAAGTAGCCGTAATAGCAATGAATCACCGTCGCGGCCACGCAGTAGACGCCTACTTTGATCGCCGAATAAGAAAGATCAATCGGGTTGAGGAACATTGCAAAGTAGTGGTTATACGTGCCGTCCGGCACCGAATGAAAGCCGGAAATCACCAGATCCATTGTCCAAAAAATAGTGACCAGAGTCACCAGGTAGCCCGGGATTACCGAGGCCAATCCACCGACCAGACGAGTGCCAACCACGAATGGGATGGGTCTGAGCCCCATGCCTTCGACGGCGTCGATCTCGTCGGCGATGCGCATCGAGCCAATCTCGGCGGTCATCCGGCATCCGGTCTTCACGGCGAACGCGATACCCCCGACGAGCGGCCCGATCACACGTATCGCCCCGACACCGGAGACAATCCCCGACAACGCGCCGAACCCGACGATGTTCAGGACGGAAAACGACTCGATCGCCAGCGAGGCGCCGACCGCCATACCCAGGATGAGCAACACGCTTACCACGCCGCCGTCCACGATGAGCGAGCCCCGACCCCAGGCAAGGCTGTTCATTTGCTGCAGCGTCTGGCGTCGGTATTTCGTCACCGTTAGCGGCAGCGTCGAGAACGTCTGAGCAATGAACACCGTCCAGGTCCCGACCGCCTCGAAAAACCTATGGATCGGTCCGTTCGCTACCAACCGGCCGCTAAAATAATTCGACAACTGGGCAGCGGCCCGGCGACTGAAGGTCACCTAAGCCACCTCCATCGGAAAGAACATGGTCTGTATTTGCGTGATGGCCAAGTTAGCGAAAACGATACCGACAACGTTGAGCACTACCGACGAATTCACCGCATCAGCAACACCGCGCGGCCCGCCTGTCGCCTCCATTCCACGAAGTGCAGAAACGATCGCTACAATTGCAGCGAAGGTGACGGCCTTCCCGATCGCAAACCATATGTCCGCCACTTGCGCGAATGATCCAAAAGACTGCCAGAAACTTCCCGGCGCCATATCGCTTACCGAGACCGCGAGTATAAATGCGGCGCCGGTCCCAGACGCGACGATCAGTATGCATAGAATTGGCGCCAGCAATAGCAGGGCCAGGAAACGTGGCACGACCAAACGACGGACGGGGTCTACGCCCATCACCCGCATGGCGTCGAGTTCCTCGCGGACCGCGCGCGCCCCGAAGTCGGAAGCGATAGCAGAGGCCGCAGCGCCACCCATGAGGAGCCCCGCCGTGATCGGTGCCCCCTGCCGAACGACACCGACTCCGCTCGCCGCACCAAGTATGGAAGTCCCTCCCACCTGATTGACGAGTCCCGACGTAACAACCGTGACCATTGCGCCGAATGGGATAGCCATCAGCAGCGCCGGCGTCGCTGTCACCTTGAGCAAAGTCCATGCCTGCGTGAGGAGTTCACCGACTGGGAGCCTTAGCGAAATGGTATCGGTCATCGCATAGCGCAGCACGGACGCGAAAAGCTGCACGCCCCGGCCGGTCGTGCTTGCGCTGCGCCCCGGGATGGCGCCTACTCGTCCGCCGACCTGGCGTGCCGCGGTGAGAACTGGCGTCAACGCTTCCGGCAGTCGATCGCCGCTCACGCGGGTAGTCATCGTTGACCACCGCGGTTATCCAACAGAACCCCCTGGCGCATCCTCGGTTGCTTTGGCGAGGGATCATACCCACGCTGTCGCAGCTTTCGCTGCAGATTGTGGTCGACCGATAAGTGAAGCGGCGTCGCCTGTTGTCCGCGACCACCGCGCTCCGCACACCGTTTCCCAAGCCCCTGTGGCAGCCGGGCCTCCCCGGGGTCGTGGGCCGCAACCGTTGCGGTCGGCGGTCCGTCGCACGTGGAGGCGCACCGGCAGAGTGCCGGCGAGCGGACGCCTCTTTCCTGGACTTCGGGCACTTGGTGTCCTCCACGTGCATACTGGGCCGGTCGCCCCTGAGGGTCATTTAATCTAACTTAGAATCATCTACAGCGTCAAGCGCTCGATCGCCCCGCCGCCAAATGGTCGAGGCGCTGCGGGGCGACGCCATCCATGCTGTGGGGACGGTTGTTGTTCGCCTGCGTTGCGGCTCGGCGCGGCTGGGTGCTCGACAACATGGCGCACCAACGGTGTGGCCCAAGGCCGTCTACGCTAAAGTTCAATTTTAAGGTCGAATAAAAACGACGGAAGTAGGATCGATGCGCTTCGGTTTGAGTGAGAACGAGTCGCTACTGGTCGACACCGTGCGAGCGTTCATCGACCGCGATGTCAAGCCGACGGTACGGGAGGTCGAGCGTTCCAACGAATACCCCGAGCGCTGGATCGACCAAATGAAGCACATCGGCATCTTCGGTTTGGCGATTCCCGAATCCTACGGGGGATCGCCAGTGTCGATGCCGTGCTATGTGCTTGTCACAGAGGAACTATCCCGGGGCTGGATGAGTCTGGCCGGTGCGATGGGCGGGCACACCGTCGTGGCTAAGCTGCTCACCTCGTTCGGCACCGAGGCGCAGAGGCGGACCTACCTGCCCGCCATGGCGACCGGTGAGCTACGGGCAACGATGGCGCTGACCGAGCCTGGCGGCGGATCAGACCTACAAAACATCACCACAACGGCGCTGCCGCACCGCGATAACGTTGCCGAGCTGGTCATCAGCGGGTCTAAAACATGGATCAGCAATGCGCGCCGAGCGGGGCTGATCGCCTTGCTGTGCAAGACCGATCCGACGGCGGTACCGAAGCATAGCGGCATTTCGGTTGTGCTGTGTGAACACGGTGCAGGCCTTACAGTTTCGCGTGATCTGCCCAAACTCGGCTATAAGGGCGTCGAATCATGTGAGTTGTCCTTCGACGATTACCGGGTGCCGGTATCGGCCATCCTCGGCGGCGAGCCGGGGCATGGCTTCGCACAGATGATGAAAGGGCTAGAAACCGGGCGTATCCAGGTGGCCGCAAGAGCGCTCGGGGTCGCCGCGGCCGCACTCGAGGATGCGCTCAACTACGCGCAGATCCGGGAAAGCTTTGGTAAACCCATCTGGAAGCATCAATCCGTCGGTAATTACCTGGCAGATATGGCAACTAAGCTGACCGCCGCCCGCCAGCTGACTCGGTACGCCGCCGAACGCTACGACGGCGGTGAGCGGTGCGACATGGAAGCCGGGATGGCTAAGCTTTTCGCGTCCGAAGTCGCCATGGAAATCGCCCTGAACGCCATCCGTATCCACGGTGGCTACGGATACTCCACGGAATACGATGTCGAGCGCTACTTTCGCGACGCCCCGCTGATGATCGTCGGTGAGGGCACCAACGAGATCCAGCGCAACGTTGTCGCCCGCCAACTCGTCGCCCGCGGCCGGCTCTGAACCATCCACACCGGCGTACGCTCTCCGGGAGCCGCGATGGGCGCCCGGCGAATTGTCCGGCGGTCGTCACAACGGTGTGGCAAGGCGAGCCGTCGCCGCTAGCTTAGCCATGCCGGGCGACGTGGATCATGTCGGCGATATCTGCGAATTTCACGCGCGGTCGCGATGCTTCGGCACCCCGCTTGCGCTCGGCAGAATCGATGGCGAGCCAGCCACGCCAGTCGACAGGCCGGGCAGCGCGGGCGGCCAGCAGCCTGTCTAACGCGGGCCGACCGGCGACGTTCCGGGCCAGCAGGCCGGCGTCGAAATCCTCCCACAGCCGCGCCACTGTTTCCTGAGCACAGCTGCGGTTGGTTCCGATCCCGCCGTGTGGGCCGCGTTTGATCCAGCCCACCGCATACACTCCGGGAAGCTGCTGGCCGTGGTCGTCAAGGACGCGGCCTCGCTGGTTTGGGATGACACCCTTTGAGATATCGAATGGCAGGCCGTCAACAGCGGAGCCCCGGTAACCGATGGAACGAAAGACCAGGGCGGTGCTGATCAGCTCGACGTCATCGGGACCGGCGCAACTCGTGCGGCCGTTTGGTACGAGGCGATTGACCGCTACCCTAACGCCTTCGACGGCTGCACCGCCCACAATCTCAACCGGTGCGGTCATGAATCGGAACACGATCCGCTTGTGATCGCGAAACGTTTCCCGTTGTGAGAATTCGCGGGCCAGCTCGAGCTTCAGGCTTGTCTCGAAGTCATCGTCGTCGCGGGCGGCCAGGTCGTCGCTGTCAACTACCACGTCGATCTCCGGCAAGTGTCCCAGCGCAAGAAACTCGGCAGCTGAAAAGGCGGCATCTCGCGGTGCTCGTCGGCCCAGAATCACAACCTCGCGGATCTTGCTCTGAGACAACACCGACAGCGCATGATCAGCGACGTCCGTCTTCGCAAGTTCGGCCGGCGACATTAGGAGCATTCGGGCAACGTCGAGCGCAACGTTGCCATTGCCCACGATCACTGCACGCTCGGTGGATAGGTCGAACGCATCGTCGGCGTTATCCGGGTGGCCGTTATACCACCGGACGAAATCCGCGGCGGCGTGGTTTCCCGGCAGCTCTTCCCCCGCGATGCCAAGCTCACGGCTTTGCGGTGTACCAACCGCGTAGATCACGGCGTGATGGTGTGCCAACAGGTCGGTATGGCTGACGTCACGGCCCACCTCGACGTTGAGGTGACACGCGAACCGCTGGCTGGTCAAGGCCGCGTCGAAGACGTCCACCACCGATTTGGTGCGTTGATGATCCGGTGCTACTCCCGCTCGTACCAAACCGAACGGCACCGGTAGTCGCTCGAAAAGGTCTACTTCGACTCCTGCGATGCGACTCAGTTCGCATGCCGCGTAACAAGCTGCTGGACCCATCCCGATGATCGCCACCCGTAGCGAACCCGGTTCCACCGGCGCATGGTCAGCATCCGCGGGCTGAAAATCCATCTCCAGCGGATGGCGTTCGAAGTAGCGGGCATTGATGTCACGATAGCGCTCCAGTTCCGGTGGGAGGTCATCTTCGTGATAGATCGCGTCAACCGGACACACCTCCATGCAGGCGCCGCAGTCTATACATGCCGTCGGCTCGATGTAGAGCATCTCGGTCGAGGTGAACTCGCCGGGGCGGCCGGCCGGGCGTATGCAGTCGACTGGGCATACCGTCACACAACTGGTATCCATGCAGCAGTCCTGAGTGATTACGTATGCCATCGCAACTCGCCCGCCGCGTCTACCATGAATTCGATTTTAACGACTATTAAAGTCGGCGAACAGGCCAGCTTGTGCTTGCCGGGTTGAGCCATGAGCGCCTCGATCACGATCCGATAGTCCGGGCGACGATAGACACGAAGGAGATGCATCCGCCCGGCCGCCCGCCCAGGTTATGGGTCAGCGCAGTGTGCGGATCGGACAATTGGCGATCGCCAGCCTGTCCGCGGAACTGCAGCCACGCCTCATAGAGCATCCGAAGTCCGCTCGCGCCAACGGGATGACCGAATGATTTCAGGCCACCGTCGGGATTGACCGGCAGTCGACCGTCGAGGTCGAACTCGCCTGTGAGCACATCTTTCCATGCTTGGCCCTCAGCGGCGAAGCCCAGATCTTCCATCAGCACGACCTCGGTGGGTGTGAAGCAGTCGTGTACCTCGGCGAAGGAGAGTTGCGTTCTGGGGTTGTCGATTCCGGCTTGGGAATACGCATCGCGGGCAGACCGGATCACCTCGGGGAAGGTGGTGAAATCGTAGGCAGGGTCCATTGAGCCCCGTGTCGAGCCGGCGACCAACGCCAACGCCTTCACATACATTGGTGCATCGGTGTATTCGTGGGCGTGCTTGGCGGGCACGATCACCGCACACGCCGCGCCGTCGGCAACACCGGAGCAATCGAAAATACCCAGCCGTCCAGCCACGGTGGGCGCATTGGCGATGGCTTCTTTTGCCACCGGAGACCGGAACTGTGCTTTCGGGTTGCGGGCGCCGTTGCGGTGATTCTTCCACGCGACATGGGTCATGGCATCTCGCATGTCGTTGGGGTGTACGCCATGTTTGGCCTGGTATGCCGGGTCCAGCAGTGAAAATGCGGCTGGTGCCGTCAGCGAGAGTTCGGAAGCTGTGCCGTCGTTCGGCGGGTCGGTACGCAGCAGACCGGAGTATCCAGAGTCCTTGAGTTTTTCCACTCCGACTGCCATGACGACGTCGTAGGCGCCGGCGGCGACCGCGTAACATGCGTTGCGGAACGCCTCGGATCCGGTGGCACAGTAGTTCTCAACCCGGGTGACCGGCTTATCCTCGATGGCCAGTGCCCGACTCAAGGTCAGGCCGGACTGACCTGAGCCGAGGGTGCCGAGCCAGTAGGCGTCGACGTCGCCATTGCTCAGCCCCGGGACGGATCCGAGGCACTCGCTGACTGCCTCGATGATCAGGTCGTCGGTCGAGGAGTCCCACCGCTCACCGAACCGCGTGCAACCCATGCCAACAACCGCGACCGCACCGGTGAGGCCGTGACTGGTCACGAAGAGATCCCCTCGTCGAGTAACCGGGCTTTCCAGAAATAGTTGTGCACCCCGCCAGCTTTAGACATCCGACGGAAGGTAAAGCCAACCCTCGCACCGATCCGCAACCGATCAGCCTCGGCGTCCGCCACTTCGAGCGTGCACCGGCCGCCGCCGTCGACGTCGATGACGGCCTGCGCCACCGGCGGCGACGGGGAGGAGGCGAGGCGGTCGATGGTGTAGGTTGCCACCGTACCGCGCAGTGTAGCGACCGGGGCGGGGCTCATCCGGTCCGCACGGCCGCACCGGTGGCAAATCCGTGCAGGCGGCAGATGTACGAATAAACACTCAACACAACGTGTTCCGGTGAAGCCAAACTTCCATTGCCTGGAACGGGCCGCCGGTGGTGCGGCAGGTGGATCGGATTCGGGACGCCGTGGGCCGTCGAGTTCGACGAGACCGCGCCACGACAGGTAGGTCAGATGGTTCACCGGGATCCCGTTGGCACGCTGCTTACCGACCAGTTGAATCTGTCGTGCCCGTGGTAGTTCTTCGGTAGTGCGCCATAACACCGCATCACAGCCGTCCGCTGCCGATAGCACCAGAATGGTCTCCCCGGGTGCTGCCACGTCAAGCACGTTGCACAGCGTGATGGCCGGTTCGCAGGCACCGGCAAAACCGATCGGTGATGTATTGACCGTTTTTCGACCCTTGACCAGGGTCGAAGCCCTTTTGACGATTGCGGTGTTCGGGCAAGACAGCACGACATGATCGATACCGCACAGTTGGGTATCGTCGAGTATCCGATCGACCGTGGTACGGATGAGCGCCGCGTATCGTTCCGCCCCGAACCGTTCCTCCCAGTGTGCGCCGGTAATCGATGTGGGCTCTCGCCACCGGTCGAGGAACTCCGCAGTCTGGGCTGTCGTGGCGATGACCTCCGCGATGGCGAGATCCGCACCAAACAGCAGAGCGGCCGCGCCATCTCCGCATGACCGCTCGTCGGTCGACCCTGGACGGCCGACTTTCACATCGGCCGCCACCACCAGACCACCGCCGGCAGCTGCACACCGCCAGCCCGCAATTGCGCTGCGGCTCGTCCCGCATAGATCGGCTACGAAGGTGTCTGGTCGCAGACCCAATGCGGAATGTATTGCGGCGGCGTTGGTCTTGTCGGCGTAGGCTGGGCTGCTGGTCGCGAAGTAGACGGCGGGCGGCGGGGTTTTTCCGTCGAGCGCTGACGCGGCCGCAGCGACGGCCATCGTGGTGCTGTCCTCGTCGAAGGAGGCGACCACCCGATCACCGCCGGGCAGCCCGATGTCGGTGCCCGCGAGGCGGTAGCGCGGCAGGTAGGCGGCATAGCCAGTCAGCTGGAAGTTCACTCTGGTATTCCGCGGAATATCGCTGCGATCCCCTGGCCGCCGCCGATGCACATGGTTTCCAGCGCTAGCCCGCCGCCGCGGCGACGCAACTCATGGAGCATCGTGGTCAGGATCCGCCCGCCGGTGGCACCGATTGGATGACCCAGCGAGATACCTGACCCGTTGACGTTGAGACGGTCACCGATGTCATCGAGTTTGATACCCCACCCGGCCAACACCGCCAGGACCTGAACGGCGAACGCCTCGTTGATCTCGATCAGGTCCATATCGTCAAGTGTGAAACCGGTTCGACCGAACAACTTATGCACCGCTTTGAGCGGACCGAGTCCCATCCGGGACGGCTCGCATCCTGCGGCGGCCCAGGCCTCGAGATAGCCGATCGGTTGCACGCCCAGTGTCTCGATGCGGTCCTCGGCGACCACCAGGCACGCGGTGGCCGCGTCGTTCTGCTGGCTGGAGTTGCCAGCGGTGACCGTGCCGCCCGGCATGATCGGCTGCAGCCCTGCCAGAGTCGCCGGCGTGGCATCGCGTCGGATGCCCTCGTCGCGGTTGACCACCATCGGGCCGCCCCGGGGTTGCGGCACCTCGATGGCGACGATCTCGTCATCGAATAATCCGCTTTCCTGCGCTTCCGCCGCGCGCTGATGACTGCGTGCCGCGAAAGCGTCCGCAGCGCCGCGGTCGATGCCGAAATCCGCCGCCAAGTTCTCGGCTGTCTCGATCATGCCGCTGATCATCCCGAATCGCCATGTCGGCTGCGACAACTCACGACCCCGGTCGAGCCGGTCGTAAAGCACCTGGTTACCGGATCGCCTGCCCCACCGCGCTGTGGTGGTGTAATGCTCGATATTGCTCATCGACTCGGCACCACCGGCCAGCACCACATCGGCGGCGCCGGTCTGGATCATCATCGCCGCAGTGACCACGGCTTGCAATCCGCCGCCACAGCGTCGGTCGATCTGCAGCCCCGGCACGTCGATCGGCAAGCCGGCATGCAAGGCCGCCCACCGGCCGATACACGGAGCCTCGGAGTTGGCATACGACTGCGCGAGCACAACGTCTTCCACCAGCTCTGGGCTGATACCGCTAAGTTCTACCACTGCCTCGATTACCCGTGCGGCCAGATCCTCCGCGCGCAGCGGCCGAAACGCACCGCCGAACCTGCCCACCGCCGTCCGCAACGGTGCAACAATCGCGGCGCGCCTCATTCATCACCTCGCCACCGGTCGGCCGACGGATCGAGCAGGCTGGTCAGCCGATCCTGCCGTAACCAGATGATCGCCTCCAGTTCCAGCGCATCCAGGTACCTCGTGCGTCCGGTGCGAAGGTCCTCTAGCCGAAGCCGCGGCGAGTTTGCTTGGGTGTCGAAATTAACTGAGACCTGAGCGAACTCATTTTCGATCACAGGCCCGATACCCGGTATATCGACACCTTCACCGTCACCAAAGTCAATCGACATGATTGCTCAAATCAGAAATCCCATGGTGGGCAGTGGCTTGTCATTGTCCACCAGGACTACCTTCTTGTACGCCAGGCGCAGGTCGCCGTCGATACGACGTAGCCGGTAGGTGGTGCGCCCGGCCCAGATGTTGTTCCTGCGTGCATGTGACTCGACCAGCAGGAAATTCGCCTCGACTTCAAGATCGATCCCGCCGACGGGATTGGCTCTGCCCCCGATAAACTCGATGTTCGACAGTAACCGGCGTAGATTCGACGGAGGTGCCTGCGCGTACCTCTTCCCGGTACGAACCTGTTTGAGTCTTGTACCGAGCCTGCTGCGGTTGTCATAGATGATCGACATTTGTCGCAGCGGATCGTCAGTCGAGGCGGCCGGAACCCAGTACAATGCGTCGTCGGTCCACAACGCCTCCCACGCGTCACAATCCAACTCGTCGGCATGGCGTGCCTCACGGTAGAGGAACCTCTCCACTTCCCAACGGTCGAAGTCTTCCGGCGCCGGACCCAGGTCCGGCGGTGCCGCACTGGCAGATGTCATGGCTGCTCCATCAGTGTCCGGTAGTGCGACCAAAAGCCGCGCATCGCGGTTTCATCGGTAGCGCACCCGATTGTGAATCCGTTCTCGTCGACCCGTTCTCGGTTCAGTCCGCGGCTGATGTCTAGCCATTGCGGCCGCAGCGCTGCCATGCCGCGTTGGTTGCGTTCGTACATCTCGGTGTCGTCCGCCAACAGCATTCCAGCAGGACCCACCGAACCCATGCACTGCGACACCATCCGCATATTGAGCTCAGGCGCACCCGCCAACTGAACCGCGGTCGAATACTGGATGCACTCGTCGACGGCCACCGGCTGGATGTTGAAGACTTGGATCTCGGCGATGAACAGGTTCGGGAAGATCATCACGTGCGGCGCCCCCTCGATGAGGATCCGTTCCGCGTCCGGGCCGTGGCGCGCACGCATGGCGGCGACGTATTCGGGAACACGTGACTCGGTAGTGCCGAACCAACGCATCGGCTCACCGAATTTGCGGAACTCAGGTCGCAGGTCGTTCTCACTGTGCCCGTTACCGAGGGCGCGGGTGACCGCGGTAGACGAGTCACTGTAGAGGGCAGCGATCGGGCTGCCGGTGACACTGAAAATCGACCCGTGTACGAACTGGGGGTGATAACCGTCGGTTTCGTTCTCGACCAGTAACTTCCAGTTCGCCCGAGTGTGATGCTGCAGCCAACCCGCAGTCAGCTCGACGCGGCCCTCAGGAGACAGCCGAACCAGTCGGTCGATCTCTGCGGCGGCAGCACCGAGGTGCTCGAGCAGACTGGGACCGTCGGATGCGAAGCTGCCGAAAACGAAACCCTGGTAGCTGTCCACCCGCGGAACACGACCCAGCGGCAGGTCGAGCTGCCGCTGTCCGTAACCCTTGAAGAAGGGGAAGCCGATCAGCGCGCCGTCGTTGCGGAACGTCCATCCGTGGTAGGGGCAGCGGAAGGTCGACGAATTTCCTTTGACGTCGTGACACACCTGGTTGCCGCGATGCGAGCATCGATTGAGCAGCAGGTGCACCTGCCCACCGCCGTCGCGGGTCATTATCACGTCCTGTGGCCCGAGCTGTTTGCGGACGTAGTCGCCCGGTTGAGCGATTTCGGTCTCGTGTCCGACGAAAACCCAGCTGCGGTACCAGATTTTGTGTAACTCTTCGTCGAAGATGCTCTGATCGGTGTACAGCGAGCCGTGCACTTTGTCGCGTTTGATCAGTCGGCGATAGCGGTTGTCGGTATCCATAACCGAACTCATGACCGTGTTCCTTTCCTGGCGCCGAATGCCGGTCGGCGCCTACCCCGGAAGGCGGCAACACCTTCCATGAAGTCGTCGGTGTCGAAAAGTTCCGCTTGGCGGTCAGCCTCCCGTTCCAATACGTCGAGTGGGTGACTCGTGTTTGCTTCGGCCAGCAACGCCTTGATGACGCCGTGCGCCGCCGCCGGGCCGCGTGCCAGCTGCTCGGCGTCTTGGTGTGCGGCCGTCAACGCGTGTCCGGCATCAACCACCGCGTCGACCAGGCCTAGCTGGAGTGCGTCCGGTGCGGCGATCGGGGCGGGGAATAACAGCATCTGTCGCGCTCGGGCCTGGCCGACTCGTGCCGGCAGTGATGCGAAGGCGCCCATATCGCCCGCCAGGCCGACGTTGGTGAACGTCGTCGCGAATTGGGCATCGCGGCCGGCGACGAGCCGGTCGCATGCAGCGGCTAACGCTGCTCCAGCCCCGTAAGCGGCCCCCTCGACGGCCGCCAGAACCGGTTTGGGGGTGCGCCAGATCGCTCGAATCACGCGCTGCGCCAAGTCGGTGCGTGCCTTCGCACGATCCGGGGCCAACCGTTCCATCGTGTTGATGTCGCCGCCGGAACAGAATACCGGGCCGGCGCCGGTCAGAATGATGGCCCTGACCGTATCGTCTGCGTCGGCCGCCTCGATCGCGTCCGCCAACGCGACCCGCAGCTGGAGATCGATCGCATTGCGCTTGTGTGGGCGATTCAACGTGATAGTACGTACCGCGCCGTTGTCGGCGATGAGAACCGTGCGGGTTGTCGACGTCCTCATCGGAACCTCGGCTCTCGCTTTTCAATGACCGCCCGCAGCCCCTCCAGCGCGTCGGCGGTGCCGGAAAGCTCGCAGACCGTGCGCGCCTCCTCCGGCAGCCTCTGCTCAACCGATGCGCCGACGCCGCCCCACACCAGCCGTTTTGTCGCCGCCAGTGCTTGGGCGGGCAGACCGGCCAGCGAGGTGGCGATCTCGGTTGCCCGGGTGGTTAATTGGTTGTCGACGACCACTTCGGTCACTAGTCCGATTTCACGAGCTTCGGCCGCCGACAGCGTCGGGTTGGTCAACAGGATGCGCAGTGCCTGTCGCAGTCCGACCAACTGGGCCAGCGTCACCGACGAACCACCGTCCGGAGCCATGCCGACCCGCACGGCGCCGGAGAAGAACTTGGCCGTCTGAGCGGCTACCACGATGTCGGATGCACACACCAGGCCCAGCCCACCGCCCCCTGCGGCATAGCCCTGAACAGCAGTCACCACCGGAACCCGGAGCTGAATGAGCGCCGCGGTGGCAAGCTGAAGCCATGCCGTGGCGTCCCGCAGATAGCTGGGCAACTCCGCACCCTTCGCTTCAAATGTGTGGATGTCACCGCCCGCGCAGAAGTTTCGGCCTTCGCCGGTCAATAGCACAACCCTTACCCGAGGATCTGCGTGGCAGCGCAGGAGCGCTTCGTGAAGCGCCTTGAGGAGTTCAACATTCAACCCGTTGGCCGCGTCCGGGCGATTGAGTCGCAACCGGGCTATCTTGTCCTCGCCGACGTCGAGACGAACGGACACCTCCGTGCTAACGGTCGTCACAATTACCTCCTCTCTCCGCAAACGCGTCGAGGGTGCGCTCATCACAGATATGCCGGACAACGGCGTCGATCTCGTCGTCTAGCCCGAGCGCGGTGGATCGCTGCTGACCGCGGTGCACCAGTCGCTTGATCGAGGTCACCGCCGCGCGTCGCCGGCCGGCCAGGTCCAGCACGAATCGTTCTACGCCCGTATCGAACTCGGAAGGCTCGAAGCTACGGTAGGCCAGGCCGTATCGGAGGGCGTCTTGTCCTGTTATCTGGTCGCCGCTGAGCAACAAGCCCAGGGCTCGTTGACGTCCGACGAGTTGCGGCAGTCGCAGCGTGCTGCCACCGCCGGGGATCATGGCGAAATTGATGTGGTTGTCCGCGATTCGGGCATCGTCACTGACGAGCACGATATCTGCGGCCTGCATCAGTTCGAAGCCGCCAGCCATCGCGACGCCCTGGACCGCTGCCACAACGGGCACCTCGAGCGCACCGATCGCGTCGGTTGCGCGACGGAAGGCATCGAACAGCGTACGTAACGCATCCGGTCCATCAGACCGCAGTCGTTGGACTTCGTTGAAATCGCCCCCGGCGCAGAAGTGTCCACCCGCTCCCTGGATTAGGACCACATTGACCGTGGGGGTGGTCCCGACAGCGCGGATCGCACGCTCCAACTCGACGGCAAGCGCCACGGTAACCGCGTTCATCTGCTTCGGGCGGTTCAGCATGATCCGGGCTACCCCATCGGCGACGGTGTGCAGGACACTCATCACATAGATCGCCCGCCGCCGACTTCGATCACCACGTCGGTGAAGTAGCTGGACAGTGCGGAGGCCAGGAACACCGCCGCGCCGGCACCCTCGGCAGGCTGCGTGGCTCGTCTCATCGGCACAGCGGCCTCGTGTTCAACGACGATTCACCCATACGCCTCCGTTCCGAATGAATAAAATCTAATCTAGATTAAGATATCTTACAGAGGGCCGCAAGTAGAGCACCGAAGAAGGGATCAACAGCGATGAACCTGGGTTTGGTCGGGGCGCGCGTCGTAGTCACCGGAGGTGCGTCGAACATCGGTCGGGCCGTCGTGCACCAGTTTGCCGCCGAGGGCGCACGTGTGGTGATCGGCGACATTGACGGGCCACAGGCCGAGAAGGTACGCGCCGAGGCGCTAGAACTTGGGGCGTCGGCCGTTGAACTTGCGATCGCGGATCTCACGACTCAAGGGGGCGTCGACGTGGCGATCGGCTGCAGCGTCGAAAACTGGGCTGGGCTCGACGTCTTGGTTAACAACGTCGGCTGGAGCGTTCCGGGGTTCATCGCAGACGACACAGATCGCGAGAAGTGGCAACGCACCATTGAGATCAACCTCTTCAGTGCCATCTCGGCGACTCAGGCCGCTATCGGTCCGATGAAGCAGGCTGGTGGCGGTTCGATTGTGTTCATCGCCAGCGACGCCGCGTTCGGCCAGATCCGGCAAGGCGTCTACGGTGCATCGAAGGCGGCGGTGGTTGCGTTGGCGCGCACCACTGCCCGCGAGCACGGCCGTCACGGCATCCGGTCCAACATCGTGTGCCCGGGCCTTGTCATCCCCGACGGACCCGACGCGATCGGGGCCTCGAGCCTTTGGGCGGTCGGCCAAGATGAGGTCTTCAATCAGGACCAGATCGAGTACATGCTCAAGGGGACGCCGTCGCGACAACTCAGCAGCGCGGAAGATATCGCACATACGGTGCTGTGGTTATCGTCACCACGAGTCGCGAGACAGGTCACCGGCCAGCTCATTTCCGTTAGCGGCGGTTACACCATGCCGTAAACCACCCGCAGCCGGTTGAGGCCGCCGACCCGCCGTTACCGTACGATTAAACCATGCCTAAAAAACCTAGCGCGAAAGCCAGCGGCCAATCTCGTCTCAACGAAGACGAACCGAAGTCGATCCGCACCCGTGCCCGCATACTCGATGCCGCTGCATACATACTCAGTCTCAAAGGCTATGCCGCGACTCGACTTTCCGATGTGGCTGAGCATGCCGGGATCCAGGCGCCAGCAACTTATTACTACTTTCGCTCTCGCGATGACCTCATCGAGGAGGTGCTCTATTCCGGCATCGCTGACATGAGGCGACACCTGCAGGAAACGCTCGATTCTCTACCGGCGGGCACCTCGCCGATGGACCGCATTATGGCCGCGATCGAGGCGCACCTGCGCCACGAGCTTGAACTCTCGGACTACGCCACCGCGTCAATCCGGAATTCTGGACAGGTTCCGGAGCAATTGCGAGCCAGACAGTTGAAGGAACAGGTCCGCTACGACGCGATTTGGCGCCGGTTGTTCGAGGACGCGGCCTCCGCTGGGCAGATGCGGCCGGACCTTGATGTGCGCATGACCCAAGCCCTTACCCTGGGGGGACTCAACTGGACTGCGCAGTGGTGGGATCCCCGTAGAGGGTCTGTGGAGGCAGTCATCAAGAACGCGCAGACGTTGATCCGCCACGCCCTCGACAGTGACGGAACAATCCGGACTCGTTCCGCACACACAAAGAGACGTTCCACGACCGCTCGCAGGGGTTAGCTAAGTCGGGTGCCGCTCTCATAGAGCTGCGAGCGCAGCTGAGTCGCCCCGTCCCGCAACAGGTCCCACGCCACCGCATCGCCAATCGCCCCGCTGGCCGGTGACGACATCACCGGATCGGCATCCACCGCGACCAGCCACACCGTGAACACCGCCCGCACCGCCTCGGCCCGGCCGGCGAAACGGCGCAGCCAACCGCCCACCGTCTCGGCCGGAGGAGCCAGCTCAGCTGCGATCCGGCGAAACCCCACCGGCCGCGCCGCCTTCGCCGCCAGCGCCGCCACGAGCACCGCAGCCGCGTCCGCGCGGCGCAACAACGCCGTCACCGGCAACAGCACATGGGCCCGCGGCGGGCTGCAGCCTTGGTTTTCCCGGCGGCGATCAGCCGTTGGTAGCAGGTGTGGCCGGCGCTGCCTTCCATGCGGATCTGGGTGACGGCGATGCGGTGTATGGCGGCGTTGAGTTGGCGGTTGCCGGAGCGGCTCAACCGCACCTGCCCGGCGGTGTTGCCCGACCACACCGGGATCGGGGCCAGCCCGGCGTGGCAGGCGAAGGCGGCCTCACTTTTGAACCGGCTGACCCCGGCAACCTCGCCGACGATCGTGGCCGCGGTCAGCGCCGCGCAGCCGGGAATCTCCAGCAGTTGGGGGCGACCTCGCGAACCCGCGTGCCGAGGCGCTTTTCCAGGCGCTGGTCGCCTTGACGACCTTCTCGCCGAGCTTGCGCCCCACCTCGCCAACGGCGACGAAAGTGTGGGTGCGCTTGTGCGCATCGGCGCCAATCGCAATCATGGCGATTGCCCCCTTCACTCTGTGGAGAGGGTGTTGAGGTTGGGCCGGTCGGCGGACACATCTCAGTCGAGGCGAAAGCCAGGCTCCTATCAAGTCACGCCGGCCGGTCCATCTCACCCGGTGTCGGCACTACTGCTCAACGCCAGCCCGAGGGCGGCAGACGCAAAATGAGCCAGACACCGGGTGAGACGCAACCAACCACCACGCAACGGCACCCGTCCACCCGGACACGCCGTAACACGGCACCCTCACCCTGACACTGAGACGCAAAAGTCCCCGAAATCTGCACTTTCGGGGACGTTTGCGTCTGGTCGCGGGACGCGAGGCTACTTGACGATCTTGGTGACCCGGCCGGCGCCGACGGTGCGGCCGCCCTCACGGATCGCGAACCGCAGGCCCTCATCCATGGCGACCGGCTGGATCAGCTTCACGCTCATCTCGGTGTTGTCGCCGGGCATCACCATCTCGGTGCCGTCCGGCAGCGACACCACGCCGGTCACGTCGGTGGTGCGAAAGTAGAACTGCGGACGGTAGTTGGTGAAGAACGGCGTGTGCCGGCCGCCCTCATCCTTGCTCAAGATGTAGGCCTGGCCCTCGAACTCGGTGTGCGGCGTGGTGGTGCCGGGCTTGGTCACCACCTGGCCA
>CAZPZQ010000003.1:0-13691 GCA_964590745.1 uncultured Mycobacterium sp.
GTTCGACCTGCTTGAGTACCTGATGCGTAACACCGGCCGGGTACTGACCCGGGGCCAGTTGATTGATCGCGTGTGGGGCGCGGACTACGTCGGCGACACCAAGACACTCGACGTGCACGTCAAGCGGTTGCGGTCCAAGATCGAGGCGGACCCGGCCAACCCGGTGCATCTGGTCACGGTGCGGGGGCTCGGCTACAAGCTGGAGGGCTGACCGACGGGCCGCCGCGGCGGTGGGCGGGGGCGTTATCCTTCGCCGTCTTGAGCCGGGTGGTTCGGCGGCTGGCTGCGGTTGTATTGCTGCCCTGACCCGCGCACCACCACGCAGCACCTGCCCTCTCGCGGCTCCAACACCGCACGCTCGGGCTGATCGTCGGCGGCTTCCAGCATTCCCTGGATCAGCTCGAGGTTGAGGCCGCACACCAGCTCGGGGTACTGGCGGGCGAGCTGATGAAATGGACAGTTGCGCAGCTCGATGTCGCCGTCCGGAGTCTGGGCGGGTTCGTAGCCGCACCGGCACAGTGCATCGACGACGCCGCCGTCGGACATGCTGTCCTGGCCGGTCCGACGCGCTGCGGCTGCGACCGCTGAACCGACGGCTCCCGACCTATCCGCGGCCACCGCCTCGGCGAGCAGGTCGGCCAACAACCGGTAGTTGCGGGGTGGCACGCTCGCCGACAGTTCCTGCTGGGTTCGCACGTACTGTTTCGCCGGCCGTCCGGCACCGGGACCGGTCCGACCGGCCGGCCGGGCGTAACTGACCGCGAGGATCCCCGCATCGGCCAGCTTGTCGAGATGATAGGCGGCCAGCGCCCGGCTGATGCCGGCTGCGGTGGCCGCGTTTTCCCGAGCTACCGGTTCGTCGCACGACGCGACGTAGTCGTAGAGCCGACGCCGGATCGGGTCGTCCAAGCTGCTGAGTCCGGCCACCGGGTCGAACCCGTTACCTGGACTGATACTCATACCGTCACTCTAACACCAAATCTTCTTGACAAAACTGAGCCAGGGATTATTCTATAACAAATACGTGTTATCGATACAAGATTCCATGGCAGGCATCGGCACCACGCCTGGCATGCCAAGTCTATAACTAACGTCAACTATCGGTACAGAAGGTTGTGATGCGTCGTGATGGCCACTATCCGAAAGGCGATGCCTCCCGAAGCGCGACCCCTCTCAGGCCGACGCCGACCACCGGTGCACGGTGCGCGCTCCGCGGCCGCCGAGCAGCCAGACTGCGAGACCCGCGCCCTTCCAGATGATCCACCGAACCGCTACGAAGTCTGGGCGACCACGCCGACCCGCGCCACCATGGTGGGCCGGGCCAATACCCTGTTTGCCGCGCTGGTGCTGTACTTACGCGCACGCAAGGAAGCAGAGCGGGCTCACACGATCAACCTATTGGTCAATGACCCGCCTGCGGACCACGACGCGTGATGGCGTCCGTGATCGCAGCTGCCCGGTCGTCCGAGCCGGAACTCAGCAGTCGCCCTGCTGGCCCGCACGGACCCGGGCACGTGCGGATGCTGGTCACCGCGTTGCGGGACCTGCAATGGCGGCGCCGACGTTTCGTCGTCGCCGCCGTCGGTACCGCCATGGTGTTTGCGCTGACCCTCATCCTGACCGGGTTGGCCCATGGCTTTCGAGTCGAAGCCGAGCGGGTGGTGGATGCGCTGGACATCGACCACTACCTCATCGAGGACGGAGCTGCTGGCCCGTTCATGGGCTCCTCCCGGTTTCCGGAGGTAGAACTCGGCGAGGCCGCCCACCTTCCCGGCGTCGAAACGGCAATCCCGGTGGTATACGGCAATGCCATCTTGCGGGAGCACAACGCGCCGCAGAACGTGAACGTCTACGGGGTCCCCGAAACCGGGATGCCGCCGATCGCCGCCGGACGGGTGCCGGCAAGTCCCGAAGAAGCAGTAGTGTCGACCACCCTCGGGCGCTCGATCGGTGACGACGTCGAGATCGGCGCGGCGAAGCTCCAAGTCGTCGGCCTGGTGGACAAGTCCACCACGCTGGCCGGCCAAGCCAATGCGTTCGTCACCGTCGCCGGAGCTCAGCGGGTGATGTTCTCCGGGCAGCCGGTGGTGTCTGCCATCGGTTTATCCGGCGCACCGACACAAGCACCCGCGGGCTACCGCATCGTGGACCGCCAGGCGACGGTCGATGACATGGTGCGTCCGCTGCACGGCGCCCACCTGGCGATGTCGTACATGGCCGTGCTGCTGTGGGCGGTGGCGGTGCTGATCGTCGGGTCGCTCACCTATCTGTCTGCGCTGGAACGCACGCGCGATTTCGCCGTGTTCAAGGCCATCGGCGTCACCACCGGTTCGGTGTTGGCCGGGCTGGTGCTGCAGGCGGTGCTGGTCGCGGTTTCCGGCGCGGTCCTCGGCGGGCTGCTGGCGGTGCTGCTGGGCCCACTGTTTCCGATGTTAGTCGTGGTGACCGTCTCCGCGTTCGCGCTGTTGGTGGCCACCGCGGTGGTGATCGGGCTGCTGGCCAGCTTGGCGGGCCTGCGGCACGCGGTAGCTGTTGATCCGGTGTTGGCGTTTGGAGGTCCGTGAGTCATGGGTGATCTGCACATAGAAAACCTGGTCGTCGAGTACGCCAACGGCGGGGAGGCAATCCGGCCGGTCGATGATCTGGACCTCACCATCACGGCCGGCTCGCTGGCGGTGGTGCTGGGCCCCAGCGGCTGCGGAAAGACCACGCTGCTGTCCTGCCTGGGCGGCATCCTCAGCCCGACCAGTGGCCGCATCCGATTCGGTGATATCGACGTCACCGCGCTGCATCGCCGTGACCTGACCGCCTATCGCCGCAACACCGTCGGCATCGTCTTCCAGGCCTTCAACCTGGTGGCCAGCCTGACCGCGCTGGAGAACGTCATGGTCCCGATGTGGGCGGCCGGCTGGTCGCGGCGGGCAGCGCACGACCGGGCCCGCGAATTGCTGACCCGGGTCGGGCTGCGCAACCGAATGACGCATCGGCCCGGCGACCTCAGCGGGGGCCAACAGCAGCGGGTCGCGGTGGCCCGTGCGATTGCGCTGGACCCGCCACTGATCTTGGCCGACGAACCCACGGCGCAGCTGGACTTCGTCCAGGTGGAGGAGGTGCTGGAGCTACTGCGGGGCTTGGCTTCCGGTGACCGCATCGTCGTGGTGGCCACTCACGACACCCGGATCCTGCCGCTTGCCGACCGCGTCATCGAGCCGTTCGGTGCGGTCGACCGACGACCCGAGACCGTCCATCTCAGCCGCGGCTCGGTGCTCTACGAACAGGGCAGTCTGGGCGACCTGATCTACCTCGTCGATGAAGGCGAAGTCGAGGTGGTGCGCGAATCGGCCGACCGGTCCGAGGAACTGGTCAAGGTGGCCACGCCCGGCGACTACGTCGGAGAGATCGGCCCGCTGCTGCGGATGCCCCGCCCGGCCACCGTGCGTGCGCGCACCAACGCGGCCGTCACCGGCTACACCGTGCAGGCGTTCCGGCGGCAGTTCGGAACTTTCGCCGAGCGTGCTGTCGTTGAGTTCGACGAGACTCGATTGGACCGCGGCGCCCCGGTGGATCAGCACCGCGATGTCATCGATATTCCGGTACTCGCGGAGCAACGCTAGTGTTACGTATTGGGTGGCCAACCCGGCCTAACCATGCACGGGCTACCGGTGAAATTGCGTAGCCGATCAGCCCCGGTGGGGTGACCGAGGTCGCACCGACCACGGCGAAACGTCGAAGCTCTTAATATATCTTTAATAAATAGTTGACTGAGTCGAGACCGACGACGCGATCTAAAACGGAAGTCGATTCGCTTTACAGTACGGGAGAGATCGAGCATGAGCACCCACAAGCCGCTGCGGGGGGCCGCACCCAGCGGACCAGAGGACATGCGGAACATGCCACGCACGATGGTGGACTTCATGCGGCAGCGCGCCGGACACCGTCGAGACCGGCTCGCGTTCAGCTTCTCCCGGGACGGCGAAGAACGGGAAAACCACCGGGTGACCTACCGGCAGCTGGACGCCAGGGCCCAACAGATCGCCGCGGAGCTGCAGCAACACGGCGCCGCGGGTGAGTGCGTGCTGGTGTTCTGCCCGCCGGGCGTGGACTTCATCGTCAGCTACTTCGGCTGCCTGTACGCCGGTGCGATCGCGGTGCCGGTGCATCCGCCGATGCGCGACCATCTGGTTCCACGCGTCGAGGCGATCATCGCCGACATGCAGCCCGGCTTCGCCGTCACCACGGCCGAGGTGTACCAGCGAATCAAACCCACGGTGGACGGTTTAGCCGGCGGTGGCGCACTGCGGTGGTGCATCGTGGACGAGGCCGCCCACACCGGGCCGTGGACCGCGCCGGAGGTGGACCCGAGCACCACCGCGATGGTGCAGTACACCTCCGGCTCGACCAGTGCACCCAAGGGCGTGGTGCTTTCGCACGGCAACTTGGTGCACAACATGGAGACCATCCGCCAGGCCTGGGGATCTGAGTTCGACAACGACGGATACGGGGTGTTCTGGCTGCCCCCGTATCACGATATGGGTCTCATCGGCGGGTTGCTGTCCACGCTGTACGTGGGCGGCAGCTGCGTTTTGATGCCGCCGAACGCCTTCATCAAGGGCCCGATGCGGTGGCTGAACGCGATGTCGCGACACCACGCAGTGATCACCGCCGCACCCAACTTCGCCTACGACCTGTGCGCCGAGCTGAGCACCCCGGAACAGCGGGAGGCGCTCGATCTGTCCAACTGGACGGCGGCGCTGTGCGGCGCCGAGCCGGTGCGGACCGCAACGCTGGACGGTTTTGCCGCAGCGTTCGCGCCGTCAGGTTTCCGGCCGGAGGCGTTTCTGCCGGTTTACGGCCTGGCCGAGGCGACGCTGCTGGTCTCGGGTGGCTCGGAGTCCCCGCTGCCGCTGGTTCGACGGGTGCAGCGCACCGCGCTGCGCAACAACCAGGTTGTCGATGCCGCCGCAGACGACCCGCACGCCGCCACTCTGATCGGCTGTGGACGCCCGCAGGGCGGCCAGCGGGTCATCATCGTCGACCCGGACACGCGCCGGCCCCGCCAACCGGATCAGGTCGGTGAGATCTGGGTCGCTGGACCCAGTGTGGCCCAAGGCTATTGGGGCCGGCCGGAACAGTCCGAGGAAACCTTCTCGGCCACCCTCGCCGACACCGGAGAAGGCCCGTTCCTGCGCACCGGTGACCTGGGCTTCCTGCGTGACGGTCAACTGTTCGTCACCGGGCGGCATAAGGACTTGATCATCATCCGGGGCAACAACTTCTACCCCACCGACATCGAGCTGACCGTGCAGGACTGCCACCCGGCGCTGATGCGCGGCCGGGGCGCGGTTTTTTCCGTCGAACCCGAACCGGGTGCCGCCGAGCAACTCGTGGTCGCCCAGGAGGTGAACCACGCAACGGTCGGCGAAGACGAACTCACCGCGATGATCGACAAGATCCGGACCGCGATCACCGAACGCTACGGCATCCGCACCCATGCCGTCGTCCTGGTGGAGCCGATCCAGATTCCCACCACCTCAAGCGGCAAGGTGCAGCGGTCGGCCTGCCGGCAGCAATTTCTGGACGGTGCGCTTCCGGTGGTCGCCGAATGGCGGGCGCCGTCGCTGGAGACTGCGCCGGACACCGAGCCAGACACCGAGCCGGACGCCGCGTCGGAAACTCAGGTTGCAACGCCGCCCGCCGAGCCCGCTGCGCAGCCGAGCAGCCAACCCGGCGCAGCGCAGATCACCGACTGGCTGATCAACCGGTTGGCTCACGAACTGGAAATCCCGGCCAGCGAGATCGACCCGGCCCGCCCGTTCGCGTTCTACGGGCTGGACTCCATCCACGCGGTGCGACTGACCACCGCCCTGGAAAGATGGCTGGGCGGCGACCTTTCGCCGACGCTGGCCTACGAATACCCGACCGTCGACGCGTTGGCCGGTCACCTGGCGCACGGTGAAAGCCATCCGGTCGCCACCGCCGACGACGGCCATGCCGACCCGCGGCCCCAGGTTGCCGACGAACCGATCGCGATCGTCGGTATCGGCTGCCGATTTCCGGGCGCCGACGGTCCGGCGGCATTCTGGGAGCTGCTGTCCCGCGGCGTCGACGCAACCAGCGAGGTACCGCCGGAGCGCTGGGACGCGGATGCTTTCTACAACCCGGATCCTTCGGTGCCCGGCACGGCGGTCACTCGCCGCGGCGGTTTTCTGCGCGGGATCGACAAGTTCGACCACCAATTCTTCGGCATCTCGCCCCGCGAGGCGGCCCAAATGGACCCCCAGCAGCGGCTGCTACTGGAGGTGGCATGGGAGGCGCTGGAAGACGCCGGGCAGGTACCGGACCGGCTGGCCGGCACCCGGGCCGGCGTATTCGTCGGCATCTCCACCAACGACTACGGAGCCATCCGCCAAGGTCATCCGCAGCTCATCGACGCGTACAGCGGCACCGGAAACGCGCTGAGCATCGCCGCCAACCGGCTGTCGTACGTCTTCGACTTCCGCGGTCCCAGCATGGCTATCGACACCGCCTGCTCGTCGTCACTGGTCGCCGTGGACCTGGCCTGCCGCAGCCTGCGCGGCGGCGAGTGCACCCTGGCGCTGGCCGGCGGCGTCAACATCATGTTGTCGCCGGCCCTGGCGATCAACTTCACCAAGGCCCGGGTGATGGCTCCAGACGGCCGCTGCAAAACCTTCGACGCCGACGCCGAGGGTTACGTCCGAGCCGAGGGCGCCGGGATCGTCGTGCTCAAACCGCTCAGCCGTGCGCTGGCCGACAACGACCCGATCTACGCCGTGATCCGCGGCACCGCGACCAATCAGGACGGCCGGACCAACGGGCTGATCGCGCCCAGTGAACGGTCCCAAGAAGAGGTACTGACCGCTGCCTACCGCCACGCGGGTCTATCACCCGGCGTGGTGCAGTATGTCGAAGCACACGGCACCGGGACGGCGCTCGGCGATGCCATCGAAGCCAAAGCCCTGGGCGCGGTCCTGTCGGACGGGCGCGCGCCGGGCAGTCCGTGTCTGGTCGGGTCGGTGAAGACCAACATCGGCCACCTGGAGGCGGCGGCCGGGGTGGCCGGCCTGATCAAGGTGGCGCTGGCGCTGCAGCACCGGCAGATCCCGCCCAGCCTGAACTTCACCGAACCCAACCCGCACATCCCGTTCGACAGCCTGCCGTTGGATGTGGTGCGCGGCCTGACCCCGTGGCCGGACCACGGCGGGCGGGCAGTTGCCGGGGTCAGCTCATTCGGTTTCGGCGGCACCAACGCGCACGTCGTTCTCACCGAAGCTCCGCAGGCTCGGATAAGCTCGGCCGACGACGACACGGCGTCGGCGTGTGCCGAGTTGCTGCCGCTGTCGGCTCGGTCACCCGAGGCGCTGACCGCGCTGGTCGGCGAGTACGAGATGGCCCTGTTTTCCGGGGTCGCGCTTGGCGACCTGTGCTACACCGCCGGCGCGCGGCGCGGACACCACGATTACCGGCTGTGTGTGGTCGGCGATTCGCCGGCCACCATGTTCGAGTCGCTGGCCGCCTACCGGCAGGGCGAGTCGCGGGCCGGCCTTTCGGTCGGCCACTGCCGACCCGGCCGCCCGCCCGCGGTGACCTTCGTCTTCTCCGGGCAAGGCTCGCAGTGGCGGGCGATGGGACAGCGCCTGGCGGCCGAGGAACCGGTGTTCCGCGACGCCTTGCACGAGTGCGACCGGGCGATGCGCCGCTATCTGGGCCGGTCCGTCCTAGACGAGCTGAACAACCGCGGCGACGCGAAACTCACCGACATCAGCCTGATCCAGCCGGCGATCTTCGCCGTCCAGGTGGCGCTGGCCGCGCTGTGGCGGTCCTGGGGGGTGGAGCCGGCCGCGGTGGTCGGGCACAGTATGGGCGAGGTCGCCGCGGCGCATGTCGCCGGCGCGCTGAGCCTGCCCGACGCCGCCCGGGTGATCTGGGCCCGGGCCCACACGCTGAATCGGGTGCGCGGCCGCGGCGCGATGCTGGTCGCCGAGGTCAGCCAGGCCGAGGCGCGGGAGCTGATCGCCGGCCGGCAAGACCGGGTCGCGATCGCGGCGAACAACAGCCACCGATCGACGGTGCTGTCCGGCGACCAGACGGTTCTGGCCGACCTGATGGCGCAGTTGGAAAACCGCGACCGGTTCTGCCGGTGGATCGACGTGGACGCCGCGTCGCACAGCCCGCGGCTGAATGCGTTGACCACCGAGCTGCGCGGCATGCTGTGCGGGCTGCACCCGAGCGCGCCGACGGTGCCGCTCTACTCGTCGGTCACCGGCGAGTTGACCGACCAGCCGCTCGACCCCGGGTACTGGGCGAAGAACCTGTGCTCGCCGGTGCAGTTCTCGTCGGCGCTGCGGCGGCTGCTGGACACCGGACATGACACGTTCGTGGAGATCAGCCCGCATCCCATCCTGTTGACCGCCGTCCGCGAAGACGCCGAGGACCTGGGCCGCGACTGCACACTGCTGCCTTCGATCCGCCGAGACGACGACGGCCGAGCCACCGTGCTCGGGTCGCTGGGCGCCCTCTATACCCTCGGTCAGCCGGTCGCCTGGGAGCAGATTTATCCATCGGGCAGCCGATGCATCAGCGCACCGACCTATCCCTGGCAGCGGGTGCACTCCTGGCTGGACGTCGGCGACACCGACCGCCGAGGCGCGGTGACGCACCCCGGGACCCAGCGGGCCGCCGGTGACCTGCTGCCCTGGCGCGGGCCGCTGCGCTCGGCCGCCCACCCGGAGACGGTGTTAGCCGAAGTCCAGATCGGTACCGGTTTGCTGCCGGCGCTGGCCGACCATCAGGTGCATCGGACGGCGGTGCTGCCGGTGGCGCTGCTGCTGGGACTGGTCCGATCGGCGACCACCCGGGCCTTCGGAGCCGCCGACCCGGTGCTGCGTGAGGTCACCCTGCATCAAATGCTGGAGTTCACCGACGGTGAACCACGCACCATCCAGTTCGTCTTGCACGGTGACCTCTCGACCGGGCTGTCGTTCGAGTGCTACCGCGTCGACACCGAAACGTCGAAGCCTGCCGGCCCCGGGCGATTCGTGCTGCTGGCCCGCGGGACCGTAACCATCGGCGGGCCAACCGCAACCGGTGACGGCCCGGATCGGCTCTCGGCAGCTCAAGCCCGCTGCGTGGCGGATATTCCAGCAACGTCGTTCTACCGGAGCCTCGCTGACCATGACCTGCAGTACGGGCCGAAATTCCAAGCGGTGAAAGAGCTTTGGCGCCGTGACGGCGAGGCGATCGCCCGACTGGTGTCGGCCGGACCGGTCGACGGTGCCGATGAGCTGGCCGTCGCAGTCGCCTTGGATGCGTGTTTCCAGACCCTGGGCGCAGCGCTGCACGAGCCGGCCGGCGGCGGCACCTATCTGCCGACCGGACTGGCCGAGCTACAAACCTGCCGAGCGCTCGCCGACGGGGTGTGGTGCCATGCGGTGCTGCACGAGGCGGCTGACCCCGGCCCGGGGCGCCGTTCCACCGCGACCGGCGATGTGTTTCTGCTGGACGATGACGGCGAAATCGTCGCGACGGCCCGCGGCTTGCGGATGCAGCACATTGCCGGGGCGCCGACGCTGGCCGCCCTTCGTGACCGGATCTACCAGCTGCGCTGGCAGCCCGCGTCGCTGGCCCCGGACGCCGAGGTGTTTCACCGGCCGCCCAAACCGGGTAGCTGGCTGATCCTGTCCGACGGCAGTACGGTCGCCGACACGCTGCGCGATCACCTCGAATCGCACGCCCAGACGTGCGTGTTGGTCGAGCCGGCCCCCGGTCTGGCGGGCCTGGAACGGCTCGGATCGGACAGCTACCGGCTGGACCCGGCACGACCCGAGCAGTTCCGGCAACTGCTCACCGATGCGTTCGACAGCGAACGGCCGCCGTGTCGCGGCGTGGTGCACCTGTGGAACCTGCTGGCCGCCGCGCCGTCCGCCCACACCACAGCCGATGCACTGGAATCGGCCACCACCGCGGGCGCACTGAGCGTGGTGTATCTGCTGCAGGCGCTGTCGGTGACCGGCTGGACGAGTTCGCCGCGGCTGTGGCTGGTAACCCGCGGCGCGCAGGTGCCCGACACCGCAGCCAGCAGCCCGGACACGCAGCAGGTAGCGGTCGCCCAAGCCCCGGTGTGGGGGATCGGCCGCAGCATCGACCACGAGCATCCAGAACTGCGCTGCACCTGCGTCGACCTGCCCACCGGCGGCGGTCCGGAAGAGTTACGCGCGCTGTTCCAGGAGGTGTGGGCGGACAGCCCCGAGTTGGGCGTGGCACTTCGCGACCACCGCCGCTACGTGGCGCGCCTGACCCGGTACCGCAACGTTGACGCCGGTGCGGCGGCCTTCAGTGCCATTGACGCCATTGACGGCTTCGATCCGCACGCCAGCTACCTGATCACCGGTGGCCTCGGCGCACTCGGCGGGGTGGTGGCCACCTGGATGGTCGAGCACGGCGCTCGTCACTTGGCCCTGATGGGCCGCAGCGCCCCGTCGGCCGCGGCGCAGGCGACGGTGGACCGATTACGGGCAGCCGGCGCCCAGGTCACGGTTGCCCGCGGTGACGTCACCCAAGCCGACCAGGTGGCGGCGGTGCTGGAGTCGATCGGCACGTCGATGCCGCCGTTGCGCGGAGTAGTGCACGCGGCCGGCATCGTCGACGTCGGCGCGTTCGCCGAGCGCCTCAACGAGCGTCAACTCCGCGAAGTAATGGCACCCAAGGTGCAAGGCGCGTGGAACCTGCATGCGCTGACCTGTGACTCGGACTTGGACTTCTTCGTGATGTTCTCGTCGGCAGCCTCGATTCTGGGTTCACCGGGAGCGGCGAACTACGGGGCGGCCAATGCCTTTCTGGACGCGCTGGCCTGGCATCGACGTGCGGAAGGCCGCCCGGCGTTGACCATCAACTGGGGCCCGTGGGCCGAACTGGGCATGCTCACCCAGTCCGAGTTGCACCGCCGGTTCACCCGCTACGGTGTCGAGGCAATGCCGGCGGCCGAATACCTTCGGGCGTTGTCGTTACTGCTGGCCCAACCGGTCACCCAGGCCGCGGTCTTCGACATCGACTGGGCGCGGTGGCGCCCGGGCAGCCAGAATCCGCTCATCGCGGATCTTCGGGTTGTCGAGTCCGGCGACCCGGCAGCGCACTCGCCGGATGGCGAACCGTCCGGAGCCGCAACGATTCTCTACGACGCGCTACAGCATGCAGCGGCCGGCGAGCGCCAGGGGTTGCTGGAGGCCTACCTGCGCGATCTGATTGCCGGCAAACTCGGCTTGGCTCCGGCACGGCTGGACGTTCAGGCGCCGTTGAACAGCCTGGGCGTCGACTCGCTGATCACCTTGGAGCTGCGCATCCAGGTGGAACGCGAGCTGGGTATCGTGGTCCCGGTCGCGCGGCTGCTGGACGGCCCGAGCGTGGCCGGCCTGGCTAGCTGGCTGGCCGACCAGCTTTCCGAGGCCACCCTGCCGGACCGGGCGCAGCCACCGCAGGACGCCGAGCTGCCACCGGCTCGGCCAACCGACATCGGCGCCGCCACGTCGTCAACCGGCGTTGACGCGTTCACCCAGGTGCCGGAGCTTTCCGACGACGCCGTGGACGAGCTGCTCCGGCAGGTTCTTGCCGAACAAGCCACCCATGAGCATGTGCAGGACGGAGGATAACGGTGACTGATACACCCATCGATGTCTCCACGCTGTCCCCGGAACAAAAACGCGCGCTGCTGACCCAACTGCTGGCCGCGAAAGCTGAGCAGTCCGCCTCGCCGCACCCGCTGTCCTACGGGCAGCAGTCGCTGTGGTTCGTGCACCGGCTAGCACCCGAGAGCGCTGCCTATAACGTCATCTACGGCGGATGGATCCACGGCGACCTCGACGTGCCGGCGTTGGAGCGTGCGGCCCAGGCGCTGGTCGACCGGCACCCGATGCTGCGGACCACCTACACCGAACGCGACGGCCAGCCGATCCAGCTCGTCCACCCGCAGTGGCCGGTGCGCATCGCCCGCCACCACCTCGGCCCGGACCAAACCGACCTCGACGAGTGGATCCGCCGCGAGACTGATCGTCCGTTCGACCTGCACGCCGGTCCGCCCTTGCGGCTGACGTTGCTGCAGCGGGCACCCGACGAACACGTGCTGCTGCTGGCCGTGCACCACATCGCGGTCGACTTCTGGTCGGTCGACATCATTCTCGACGAGTTGCGCCGGCTCTACGCCGCCGAACACGGCGTCTCGCCACCGCCACCACCGCCGGTGGAACGCTACGTCGACTACGCCGAGCAGCAAACCCGCGGCCTGGATGGCCCAGAGGGCGAACGGCTCTGGGATTACTGGCGAGCACAGTTGGCCGGCGACCTACCGACGCTGGCGTTGCCCACCGATCGGCCGCGCCCGGCGGTGCAGACCTACCGCGGGGACCTGTACCGCTTCGATATCGACACCGGCACCACCGCAGGACTCAAGCAGGTCGGCCGGGCCGCCGGCGCAACGCCGTACATGACGGTGCTCGCGGCCTACGCGGCGTTGCTGCACCGCTACAGCGGCCAAGACGACGTGATCGTCGGTTCCCCGTTCGCCTGTCGGGACCGAGCGGGGCTGACCGGCGTGGTGGGTTACTTCTCCAACCCGGTAGCGCTGCGCGTCGACCTGAGCGATGACCCGAGCTTCACGACCCTGCTGGGGCGGGTCAAAGACACTGTGCTCGGCGCCATCGCACACCAGGGCTATCCCTTCCCGCTGCTCGTCGAGCGGCTTCGACCGGCGCGCGATGCCGGCCGTACACCGGTGTTCCAGGCCTCGTTCGCCTGGGACCAGGTGCGGCTGTTCTCCGACGCAACCGGTGCGGAAAGCGGCGAGCTGCCATTGGAAACGGTGCACATCGGCCAGGGCGGCGCACCGTTCGACCTGCTGATGCAGGCCGGCGAACATGGCCCGGACCAAGCCCGGGTGTTGGCCTGCGGGCTGCAGTACAACAGCGACCTCTTCGACGCCGCGACCATCGAACGGATGGCCGGGCATTTCGCCAGCCTGCTGGCCGCCGTCGCCGCGGACCCGGACCAACCGATCTCGCAGCTGCCGCTGCTCACCGACCCGGAGCGCCGGCAACTGGCGCAGTGGAACGAGACCCGGGTGGACTACGACGGTCCGGCCTGCCTGCACGAGCTGGTGGCGGCCACGGCCGCCCGCACCCCGGACGCCGTCGCAGTCACCTACGCTGACCGCGAGTTGACCTACGCCGAGCTCGATCGCCGGGCCAACCACCTGGCACACCGGCTGCAAAGCCTCGGAGTAGGCCCCGGCATGCACAATGCTGTGGTTCCGGTTCTGCTGGACCGCTCCGAAGACCTGGTGGTGGCGCTGCTCGGGGTGCTCAAAGCCGGCGGTGCCTTCCTGCCGCTGGATCCGGCGCAGCCCACCGAACGAATGGCGGCGATGCTCGACGACGTGCCGACCGCGCCGGTCTGCGTCACCCACCGGCAGCATTTGGAGCGGGTACCGGCCCGCTTCACCGGCAGCCGGCTCTGCCTGGACCAGCCGTCGACGGCGCCGGCTGCCGGCCCGGTCGACGACACCGCCGTCGCCGCCCCGGTCGCCGGCACCGCCGCTGTGTCATCGGCGAGCCCGGCGTACGTCATCTACACCTCCGGCTCCACCGGCCCGCCGAAGGGATCGCTGCACACGCACGCCGGTCTCC
>CAZPZQ010000003.1:13701-38895 GCA_964590745.1 uncultured Mycobacterium sp.
CCGATGACCGGGTGTTGCACAAGACCCCGATCAACTTCGACCCGTTCGTCTGGGAGATCTTCTGGCCGCTGATCGTCGGCGCTCGGGTGGTCATCGCCAAACCCGAGGGCCACAAGGACGCCGCCTATCTGGCTCGTACCGTCGTGGACCAGGCCATCACCACCATGCATTTCGTCCCGTCGATGCTGCGCCGCTTCCTGGCCGAGCCGGCCGCCGCCGACTGCGTCGACCTGCGCCGGGTGTTCTGCAGCGGCGAAGCGCTGGGAGCCGACCTGCGTGACCAGTTTTTGTCCAGCCTCAACGCCGAGCTGTACAACCTTTACGGACCTACCGAGGCCGCCATCGATGTCACGCATTTCCATTGCCGGCGTGGCGAATCCAGTCCCGTGGTGCCGATCGGCCGGCCGATCGCCAACATCCGCATTCACCTATTGGACGCCCACGGCCAGCCGGTGCCGGTCGGGGTGCCCGGCGAGCTGTTCATCGGTGGGATCGGCGTTGGACGCGGCTACCTCAACCGGCCGGACGCCACTGCCGCCAGCTTCCTTGCCGACCCGTTCGCCGACAACTCGGAGGATTCCGGCGGCCTCGAGCCGCTGCTGTATCGCAGCGGGGACCGGGCCCGGTATCTGCCCGACGGCAACATCGAATACCTGGGCCGGCTGGACAACCAGGTCAAGGTCGGTGGCTTCCGGATCGAACCGGGCGAGATCGAGAGCGCCCTGGCGAAACACCCCGGGGTGGCCGAGAACGCCGTGGTGGCGGTGCACGACGAGCACGGCAACACCCTGCTGGTCGCCCATATCGTGCCGGCGGCCGGCGGCGCGGCCAGCGGACCGAGCGCGCCGACCGTGGCCGAGCTACGCCGATTCCTGCTGGGGCTGCTACCGGCGGCGATGGTGCCGGCCGTCTTCCGGATGACCGACACGCTGCCGCTCACCGCCAGCGGCAAGGTGAACCGCCCGGCGTTGCAGGCGGCCGACCAGGCGTTGAGATCGCAGCAACCGGAGTTCGTCGCTCCACGCAGTCGCACCGAACAGGCGCTGGCCGAGATCTGGTGTGCCGTACTAGGTTTGCCGCGAGTCGGCGTCAACGACGACTTCTTCGGGCTCGGCGGTGCCTCCACCCAGGCCCTCGAAGTCTCGGTGCGGGCCAACGACATCGGGCTGCGGCTGCGCCCGGAATCGATGTTCGTCCACGGCACCATCGCCGAACTGGCCGCCGAATACGGACCACTCGCCGACGACGACGGCCCACACTCGTCGACTGCAGAATCCGGGCAGCCGGACCGCGCCGAGCGCCACCTGACTATCGAGCCGGCCGCGGCCGCTCAGCCCGCACCGACAACGCTCGTCAACGCCAAGAACACGGTCATCGAAAGTCTCGGCGTGTACCTGCCCGCGCGGGCGGTCTCCACCGAGACCGTCCTGGCGGACTGCGTCAACGAGGTCCGCATCCCGCTGGAACGCCTGACCGGCATCAAAAGCAGGCGGATGGCCGGCGACGGCGAGTACTCGATCGACTTGGCCCGCAACGCCGCGCAGGACTGCTTAGCCCGGTCCAGCTACCTGCCCGAGGACATCGACCTGGTCATCGCCTGCAATATCTCCCGCTACGACGGGCCCGAGCGGTTCAGCTTCGAACCGAGTACCGCTGCGCGGCTGCGCGATCAGTGCGGCCTGACCGCAGCGGTGTGTTTCGACATCAACAACGCATGCGCGGGCATGTTCACCGGCATCAGCGTGGCCGACGCCTTCTTGACGGCCGGTCTGATCCGGTCCGCCCTGGTGGTCAGCGGTGAATACATCACCCACATCACCGAGACCGCTCAACGCGAGATCGAAGGGCCGATGGATCCCCGACTGGCTTGCCTGACCGTCGGCGACGCCGGCGCGGCGGTGGTGTTGGAGCGCGGGCCGAACAATCGGGTCGGCTTCCACGACATCGATATGGCCACCCTCAGCGAGTACGCCAAACTGTGCATCGGCAAGGCGACCGACAGCGCGCACGGCGGCGCCATCATGGTCGCCGACTCGGTCAAACAAACCGCGGTCGCGGTCAAGCATTCGGTGCCCTACGTCGCCGGTGTGATGGCGCGGCACGGGTGGCGGCCGGAAACCTGCGACCACCTGCTGATGCACCAGACCTCGGAGGCGTCCATCAACGACGCCATCCACGCCATCAACCGGCTGCTGGGCCGGGATGCGGCCAGCCGGGCCAACACCATCTGCAACCTGGCCGAGCGGGGAAACACCGCCACCACAACGCATTTCGTCGCCCTGTACGACTACATTCACAGCGATCGGATCAACTCCGGCGACAACGTGGTGTTTTCCATCACCGGATCCGGGCAGACCGTCGGCACCGCCTTGTACACCTTCGACGACCTTCCGGACCGGATGCGCCGGGCCGACGACGCCCGGCACGGTCGCCGCTCCCGGGCCGGCGGGCGCAAAGAATTGCCGGCTACGCCGCGAGTGCGCATCGACAGTATCGGCATTGCGCCGGCCGGACAGTCCGGACAGTCAGCGCCGCCGAGTTCGATCGACCTCGCCGTTCAGTCCGCGCGTGCCTGCCTGGGCCGCAGTGACCTGGATCGGTCGGCGCTCGGCCTGGTCGTCCACACCGGGGTTTACCGAGACGACTTCCTCAGCGAGCCCGCGGTGGCCGCCCTGGTCGCCGGTGAACTCGACATCAACGGCGTGGTGGACTCCCCGGACGGGCCCAAGACCTTCGACTTCGACATCCTCAACGGTGCGGTCGGCTTCCTCAACGCCTGCCACGTCGCCGCCGGGATGATCGGGGCGGGCAAGACCGAGCACGCGATGGTGCTGGCGTCCGAGGTGGAAAACAACACCCCGGAAAGCGGATACCCGCTGAACGGCATCACCGAGATGGGATCGGCCATCCTGCTGAGCCGAAGCGACGGCACCGACGGTTTTGGCCGGTTCGTCTTCCAGCATCACCCCGAACACCGTGCCGCGCTGGAAACCTACACCCAGCACCGCGACGGCCGGACCTGGTTGCGCATCGACCGCGACCCCAACCTCGCCGCCCTTTACCTGAGCTGTCTTCCTGCCGCCGCCAAGGAATTGCTGGTGCTCGAGGGTCTGGCTCCGGCCGACATCGCCCTGGTGTTGCCGCCGCACCTGTCCGGCGCGGCGCTCGATGAGCTGGCCGCACAGCTCGGTATTCCGCGATCGCGATTCGTCAGTCCCGCCGACCTGGGCGAGGTCACCGACCCCTTCACCTCCGCGCTGCCGCTCGGATTGGACCACGTCCGCCGGCACGGACTGGCGCAACCGGGCGACATCGCCCTGATCCTGACGGTCGGATCGGGTGTCGAAGTCGGTTGCACCACTTACCGTTTCTGACGCCGGTTTGCGGGCTGAAAGGCCCGAACACGGGGGGACAAAGTCACCTTTGTGCGCCGGGTTGCTGACCATCGACGTCTGCGGCCGTACGGTAGGCCTTGAACGAGGTGGGCGATGACCGAATTCATGAGCAACAGCGACGCGTTCAGCTGGGCGATGGAAAGCGATCCCCGACTGCGATCGACCGTGGTCACCGTCGTGATGCTGGAACGACCGCCGGACTGGACGGCGGTACGCGACCTTTTCGTGCGGATGAGCCGAACCCTGCCGATGTTTCGACAGCGGGTGGTTTCCTCGCCGCCGCCGGCCCCACCGCGCTGGCAAGACGATCCGGACTTCGATGTCGACTACCACATACGGCGAGTGTCAGCGCCGCCGCCCGCCACCATCGACACCGTCCTGGAAATGGCTCGGGTAGCTCAGATGCAAGACTTCGACCGCGCCCGGGTGCTCTGGGAGGCGACGTTGGTCGATGGCCTGGCCGACGGCGGTGCCGCGCTGCTGGGCAAATTCCACCATGCCCTCACCGATGGCGTCGGTGGCGTCGAGATCGCGATGAACCTCTTCAACGTGTCCGGACGCCGACACCAACTCGGCGAGTTACCATCCGCACCGCAGCCGGCGAACCCGTCGTGGTTACACGCTCACCGCGATGCGTGGCGCTATGGTGCCGGTGCGCTCACCGACGCTCTGCGGGCAACGCTCACATCGGTTCCCGGATTCATCTACAACGGCGTACGGCAACCGGCGGCCGCGCTCGGATCCGCGACCGATGCTGCGGCGTCCATCTATCGGACGGTTCGGCCGGTGAATCGAACTGGTTCCGAGCTGATGACGCAGCGCAGCATCACCCGTCGCCTCGGGGTCCACCAGGTACCGCTGGCTCAGCTGCGGAAGGCGGCGCATCGCGGCGGCGGCACGCTGAACGACGCGTTCCTGGCCGGGGTGACCGGCGGGCTGCGCCGATACCACGAAAAGCACGGCGTTGCGGTCGACGACCTGCACCTGACCATGCCGATCAACCTGCGCACCGACACCGACCCGCTGGGCGGAAACCGGATCACGCTGATGCGGTTCGACGTGCCCGCCGGCCTCGACGATCCCGCCCGGCGAATCAGCGAAATACATGAACGCGCCAGCGCCGTTCGGCACGAGCGGTCACTGCCCTACACCCAGGCCATCGCCGGTGCGCTGAACCTGATGCCGCGCTGGTACATCGGCTCGATCCTGCGCCACGTCGATTTTGTCGCCAGCAACGTAGCCGGTCTGCCGGTGCGGGTCTCCGTGGGTGGCGCGCCGGTAGGCATTCAGTACGCATTCGGGCCGACCATCGGCGCGGCTCTCAACGTTACGTTGCTCACCTACGTCGACACCTGCGCGTTGGGTATCAATGTCGACACCGCGGCACTACCCGATTACGACGTTTTCCACGACGCCTTTCTCGCCGGGTTCGACGAGGTGCTGGCGTTGGCCGACTGACCGGCTGGACGCGTATGGTCGAAACATGTAGATCGGTAACCGATCTGCTCGTTGATTGGAGGCCAACAATGAGCGAACTTCCCGTTCCGCGACACCCACGCTCGCTGTTTCCGGAGTTGTCCGAGCTGTTTGCCGGCTTCCCGTCGTTCGCCGGGCTGCGTCCGGTGTTCGACACCCGATTGATGCGGCTGGAAGACGAGATGAAAGATGGCCGCTACCAGGTGCGCGCCGAGATCCCCGGAGTCAACCCGGATACGGATGTCGACGTCACCATCCATGACGGCCAGCTGACGATCAAGGCTGAGCGCAGCGAGAAAAAGGAGTTCAACGGCCGCTCGGAGTTCTCCTACGGCACGTTCGTCCGCACCGTTTCGCTGCCGACCGGTGCCAACGAAGACGACGTCAAGGCCACCTACGAGAAGGGCATCCTGACCGTTTCGGTGCCCGTCACCGAAGCCAAGGCCGGGGGCAAACAGGTGAAGGTCACATCCGCGGAATGACCGGCAGACCGACGGCACCTCAGCGACGGACCGGCGGCGCCCTTTGCGTGCTAACGGGATGTTGGTGTCACCAAATCCAGTAACGCCACGAACGCCGTGGGGTCGTCGGCCATCGTCGTCAGTTGCCGGCGCCGGAGGTAAGCATCCAAGCGCCGGTCGATAGGCCAGACGCTGAAATGCTCTTCGGCATACCGTGAACCGAAGAACTCCCGCGCCACGACAGCCAGTTCGGTCTCAACTGATTCGGCCGGGCGATTCGACATGCTGATGCCTCTCACCTCAATAGGGCAGGCCGGCCGCCCCGAACGGCTAGTTCCGAAAGTCATTGCCGGCGGCGCCAGTCGTCCTCGATTCACCGGGCAACAGGCCAGTGCCGGCCCGCGGAAGGCGGGGACCTTGTGAGGTGAGCGCTTCCTAGGGTGCAGTCGTTGTCCGACTCTGATGCCCGGTGTTCGGGCAGGAAGAATCGACAACGACATGACAGCAAACAAGCGTCGGCGGCCCACGCCGGATCAGATCATCCGCAAGCTCGCCGAGGGCAACACGCTCCTGGCTGCAGGCCAGGAACTCAGCGAGGTGTGCCGGCACCTGCAGATCGCCGAGTCGACGTGGCGTCGCTGGCTGGCCCAGTACGGCGGCATGACGGCCAGTGACGCCAAACGCCTCAAAGAGCTCGAGGCCGAAAACGCCCGGGTCAAGAAGATGGTCGCGGTCAGGCCCGATTCACCTCGAAGAGCGGAATCGGCCGGGTGGTCTTCGCCTGATATTCGGCGTAGGTGGGCTCCATGGCGGCGACCGTGGGGAAGGTTGCGTCCCGTTCGTCGGGAGTCAGCTCGCGGGTCACCACATCGTAGGAAGCGGTTCCGAGGTCGATGTGTGCTCGCGGGTTGGCCCGCAGGTTGTGCACCCACGCCGGATCGTGATCGGCACCGGCCAGGGAGCCGACCAAGAGCAACTTCCCGTCGATGCGCATAGGAGTCAGTGGAACCACCCGCGGCCGACCGGTTTTGGCGCCCGTCGTGGTGAGCAGCAGCAGTTCGGCACCTTCGAATGGACCGCCGACCTTGCCGCCGTTGGCGCGGAACTCGTCGATGACGGTCTTGTTGAATGCGTTGATCGTCGCGGCATCGGGAATGTGGTCAGTCATGACGCTCCTTGCGTGTTCTCGGGTGATTGCCATGATAAACCCTTCATAATCAAGTAGCTTATTTATGGAGGCAGATGGACGTTGTCCCGGCGATAGGTAGGCAGGTGATCGATAGCCATGGCGGATTCGGACGGCACCGGTATCGCCGAGCAACACGCTCGCCTGATGGAGGAACTCAGGATCTACGGTTCGATCTTCAACCAGTTCAGTCGCCTGTTCGGCAGCTGGCTCGGGTTGTACACGACGGACTCGGAGGCATTACTGGAGATCGTCTACGCCGAGGAGCGCGGCGCCCCGCTCTCGCCGGCCCGCTTGGCGAGCCAGATCGGCCTCTCATCGGGCGCCGCGACGTCGCTCCTCAACCGCCTCGAGCAGGCAGGGCATGTCGTACGCAGTCGGGAAAGCATCGACCGACGGGTGGTGACCCTGCGCAGCAGTCCGCAGGTACACCGTCGCGCGGACGAGTTCTTCGCGACGCTGGCCACCCAGCTCGACAACGTGATGTCGCGCTACCCACCCGAGTTGCTCAACAGCTTCGAGGGCCTCTTGATCGACCTGCGCACCACCATGAGCGCCCACCTCGCCGAACGCCACGACGAGCCGCGCGGCCGGCGTGAGCCGAGCGACACACCGAAGCGGTAAGGCAGGCAATGGATATCGGACTCGGCTTGGCCGTGCGGAACCACCCTGATCGGCCCGAGGCCCTTCCGGCGGTCTACCGCGACTATCTCGATGACGCGGTCTACGCCGAGGAGCTCGGGTTCGATTCCGTGTGGGTGGGCGAACATCGGATGACACCGGATCAGTGGACACCGTCGCCGCTGGTGACGCTCGGGGCGATCGCTGCGCGCACCTCCACGATCCGGCTGGGTACCGGGGTGCTGTGCCTGCCGTTTCACAACCCGCTGCGGGTGGCCGAAGGCTTCGCGGTACTGGACAACATTTCCAATGGACGCGCTCCCGCCGACTTCGACGCCATCAACATGCAGAACGTCTGCATCGCCGCCACCCACGACCGAGCCGTGGAAGCATCCTTGGAAGGGCTGCGTTACGCGATCAACTTCTACGCGCTGAGGCGCGACTTGAAGGGCAACGAGCCCGACCCCCGCACGGCTGAAGTCACCCGCGAGCACATCGCCAGCCGGTGACCTCCAGCCTCAACCGCTGCGGTACCCGGACGCTAACGAAACAGTATGCCGGCGCGGAAAAATCGAAACCGCGCGGGCCTCGAGACGGTGCGAGCCGGATCGAGGCCCCGGCGGCCGCAAAACGGCGATACGGTGAAGTCATTCGTGTTCGTGAGTGAGATCGGAAGAGCAATGGTGCTGCCTGATGTCGAGACGACGTTCAGTCAACCGGATCCGCGCGACGGAGACCGGAACGGAAGTGACGGCTACGTTCGCGACATCGCACAGTTGCGTCTGGCCGACGACGAGGAGGCCGGTGGCAAGGGCGCGAACATGGGCGAGTTGGTGGCCGCCAAGCTGCCGGTTCCGCCGGGTTTCGTGTTACTGCGGTCGTGCTACCTGGACTCGATGCGAGCGGCCGGCGTCGACACCGACCTGGCCGCCCTGCACCGGGCCGCCTTGGACGCGGTCGGCACGGCTGACCTGATCGAGCTTTGCCAGCAGCTACAAACCCTGGTGCGCGAAGCCGGTGTCGTCGAGACGGTGCGCGACGCAATGTGGGCGGCATATCGCCGGCTCGGCCCGGATGCGCTGGTGGCGGTGCGGTCGTCGGCGACCGGTGAAGACGGCCGGGACGCGTCGTTCGCCGGGATGAACCGGACGTTTACCAATGTCAGCGGCGAAGCGGAGTTGGTCGACGCCGTACTGCAGTGTTGGATGTCGCTGTTTAGCCCGCGGGTGATCACCTACCGGGCCAGCCGCGACGTCGCCGGCGACCCGGCGATGGCCGTGGTAGTGCAGCAGATGATCGCCTCGGAAAAATCCGGAGTTGCGTTCACCGCCGACCCCAGCACCGGTGCGCGCGACCGGGTGGTCATCGAAGCCGCCTTCGGGCTCGGTGAGGTGGTGGTGTCCGGGCAGGTGGAGCCGGACACCTACATCGTCGCCAAGGACACCCTCGAGGTGGTCAGCACCAGACTGGGCCACCAGGCTTTCCAGATCGTTCGCGGCCCGGACGGGCGCGACACCGTCGTCGAACTGAGTGACGCGCAGGCCGACGCGCGGGTACTCGATGACGCCGAGGTGCGCCAGATCGCCGAACTGGCGATCGCGACCGAACGTCACCACCACTTCCCGCAGGACACCGAGTGGGCGATCGCTGACGGCACCGCCTACCTGGTGCAGGCCCGGCCGATCACCACGCTGCGTCATACCACGGCCGCGCCATCAGAAAACCACGCGGTGCTGGCGCGCGGGTTGGCCGCCGCGCCGGGGACGGCATCCGGCAAAGTGCGGATACTGTCGGCACCCGAGGAAGGCGACCGGCTACTGGACGGTGAGATCCTGGTCGCCCAGATGACCAACCCGGACTGGCTGCCCGCCATGCGCCGGGCCGGAGCGCTGGTCACCGACACCGGCGGCATGACCTGCCACGCCGCGATCGTGGCCCGCGAGTTGCGAGTCCCGTGCGTGGTCGGCACCCGCACCGCCACCCGGGACCTGCCGAACGGTACGACGGTCACCGTCGACGGCACCCAGGGCCAGGTGCTGTCCGGGCGCATCGACGCCGCTCGGCACGTGTCGGCGGCCGAACAACGCGCACCCGCCGAAGCACCGGCCGAGGTGACCGGCACCAAGGTGTATGTCAATCTGGCGATGGCCGACAGCGCCGAGGCGGTCGCCGCGCAGGGCGCGGACGGCGTCGGGTTGCTGCGCGCCGAGTTCATGCTCACCGAGGCGTTGGGGGGACGCCATCCCCGGGATCTGATCGCGCACGGCGAACAAAACAAACTGGTCGAGGGCATGCTGGCCTCGGTCGGCCGAATCGCGGCAGCGTTCGCACCCCGGCCGGTGATCTACCGGACAACCGACTTCCGTAGCAACGAGTTCCGCGGCCTGCGTGGCGGCGACGCCTACGAACCCGTCGAGCACAACCCGATGATCGGCTACCGCGGATGCTATCGCTACATCAAGGAGCCTGACCTGTTCGCGCTGGAACTGCAGGCGTTGGCCCAGGTCCGCGAACAGACGCCGAACGTGCACGTGATGATCCCGTTCGTGCGGACCCGGTGGGAACTCGAGGCGTGCCTGTCGCTGATCGACCACAGCCCGTTGGGCCGCCAGCGCGGCCTGCACCGTTGGGTGATGGCCGAAGTGCCGTCGGTGATGTACTGGCTGCCCGAGTATGTCGGAATGGGCATCGACGGGGTATCGATCGGCAGCAACGACCTGACCCAGCTGATGCTCGGGGTGGACCGCGACTCAGACCTGTGCGCCGAGTTGTTCGACGAGTCCGACGGCGCCGTGCTGGATGCGATCGGCCAAATCGTCAGCACCGCACGCCGGCTCGGGATCACCTCCTCGCTGTGCGGCCAAGCGCCGTCCACCGATCCGGCGTTCGCCGAAAACCTGGTCCGGATGGGCATCACGTCGGTCTCGGTGAACGCCGACGCTCTGACCGCCGCGCGGCGCACCATCGCCGCCGCCGAACGGCGGGTTCTGCTGGAGTCAGCGCGCTGCTTGCATTGACCGGCGCGGACAACCGGCCGGCTGAGCTGTCGGCCGTCGAGACTGCGACGAGGACGTGATCTGACGCCGCCGGTTAGCAGTTAGCCGTACGCGCAGACTCGGCGCCGTCACCGCGGGCTCGTCGTCGGTCAGATCAAACCTCGAGCCCGAAACCAGGTGATCGCGGCACGGATCGCCGGCTCGATGGGCGCCACCACATAACCCAGTTCGCGCACCGCCTTGTCGCTGCGGTAGCGGTACAGGTCGGTGAACGCATAGCGGACCGAAAAGGAGTTCACCGTGGTCTCCCGACGGGTGATCAATTCCAGCACGTCGCCGCCCTTGCCCGCGAGCCAGGCCGCCGAATGCGGGAGCCGCCGACCCGGCGGAGCGACGTCAGCCAGCCGCGCCGCCCGCTCCATAAAGTCGCGATAGGTCAGCTCCTGGCCGCCGAGGATATAGCGTTCGCCTCGTTTCCCATGCAGCCAGGCGGCGATCATGCCGCGCGCCACCTCGCGCACGTCCGCGAAATTGTTGTACCCGGGCATCCAAAACGGGATTTTCCGGTTCGCGAGTTCGACGATAAGACGACCGGAACTGGGCTTGGTATCCCGAGCGCCGACCAGGTAGGTGGGGTTGACGATGACCGCGTCCAATCTGTCGCAGGCCAACCTCATGACGATTTCGCCGTGCCACTTGGTGACGGCGTAGGCCGACGCCAGCTTGAACCGGTCCATCGCCCACGGTGTCTGCTCGTCGGCCGGCATGCCGGTGGGATCCGGCCCGATGACGTTCACCGTTGAGGTATGCACCACCCGCGGCGTGCCGACGGCAACGGCGGCCTCGATCACGGCCTGCGTACCGCCGATATTGGTGGCCGACACCACCGGGGTGACCTTCCGTCTGGTGGATACGTATGCGGCGCAATGAAAGACAACGTCGGCACCGGCGAACGCGGTGCGCAGCTCGGCGACCGAGCCGAGGTCGGCGGTCACCCAGTTGATCGGAAGGTCGTCGGTGGCACTGGTATCGGTGGTGCGGCGCCGCGTCGCGGTCACGGTGTGTCCCTGGGCGATGAGTTCGGCGGCCAGGTTAGCGCCGAGCAGCCCGCTTGCTCCGGTGACTACCGCGTGTGCCATCAGGTTTTTCGGCTCCGCTGAGCAGGCTAACCAGGTTGCGGCGCCGGTGCCGCCAGCGGGGGTCGCAGCGCGGCCCATGGACGTACCGATTCGAGCTGCCCGGCAAGCGCAACCAGGGTGGCCTCGTCGTTAGGCCGCCCGACCAGATGCACCGCCTGCGGCACGCCGTCGGCGTCGATGCCGGCCGGAAGCGACATCGCCGGTTGCCCGCTGTAGTTCTGCGGGAAGGTGAACGGGATGAACTTCAGCAGCCGGGCCATAGCGCGGGTCGGTCCCAACCCCTCGAAGTATCCGATCCGCACCGGCGGCATCGCCAGCACCGGCGTCATCAGCACGTCGCAGTCGGCTATCGGCCGCTGCGAACGTGCGGTTATCCGGCCCTCGGCAGCCACCGCGCGGCGCGCCACCCAGTCCGGAACCAGTCGACTGGTCCGCGCCTCGGCCTGCATGCGACGTTCCAACAACTCGGGGGCCGGCAATCTCTTGATTTCGTGGGCGAAACCATTCATGAACAAGGCCAGCACCGCGGCGATGCCGATCACCGGATACACCGGGTCGCGCTCGACAACGTCGTGGCCCAGCGAACGCAACAGCTCGGCGGTTCCCAGCACCGGCCGCCGCACCTCCGCACTGACCGGCACCGGAAACACCGGCTTGAACGACATGGCGATGCGGAGCCGGCGCGGGGGATGGGCGAGCGCGTCGATCAGGGGCGGCGCCTGCGGCGGCGAAGCGATCTCGTCGTCCGGCTCGGCACCGGTCATCGCGTCGTGCAGCAGCGCCGCATCGGTCACGCTACGCGCCAGCGGCCCAATGTGATTCAGCCCGTGGAACCGGTAGGCACGTTCGGGTGACTCTTTGGTGCTGATCCGCCCCCGCTGCCCTTTGAGACCCACCAGGCCGCAACAGGCCGCCGGGATGCGGATGGAGCCGCCGCTGTCGCTGCCGGTGGCTGCGGGCACCATGCCGGCGGCCACCGCGGCAGCTGAGCCACCGCTGGAGCCGCCGGGTGTCCGGTACACGTTCCACGGGTTGCGGGTAATTCCCCAGGTGGCCGATTCGGCCACCGGATACGCGCCGAATTCGGACAGATGTGTTTTGCCGATGATCACCGCCCCGGCCTGCCGAAGCCGTCGGACCGCGGCGCTGTCCGTGCTGGCCGGGCCCATGTCGATCGCGGTGCCGCACATCGTCGAGACGCCGGCCACGTCGGTGTCGTCTTTGACTGCGATCGGCACACCGGCCAACGGCAAGGTTTCGCCGGCGGCCACCCGCTCCTCCACCTGTGCCGCTTCGGCCATCGCCCGGTCGGCCAGCACAACCCGAAAAACGTTCAACACCGGGTCCAGTCGGGCGATTCGGTCCAGATAGAGGCTCACCAACTCGCGTGGGGAAACCTGTCGTTCACGCACCAGCTGGGCTTGCCGCGCCACACCGGCAAACGCCAACTCAGCGTCATCAACGCTCGACATGATCCGTCCTTTCCCCGGCAACCACAATACCGTTACCGAAGGTCTCACCCCGCCCGTCGCCCGCAGCGACGGTCAGTCGGCACTGGCCGGTTGCACGTTGTGGTTGAGCGCGAAGTGGTTGTGCGGATCCAACCGGGCTTTGAGCTCAGCCAGGCGTCGGTACGCGGCGTCGCCGAAGCTGGCCCGGATGCGGTCTTGGCCTTCGTCGCCGACGAAGTTCAGGTAGGCACCGGCAGGTCCGAGCGGATGCAGAATCTCGTGTGCGTGCCGGGCCCAGGCTTGGCAGCGCTGGGTGTCAGCGGGGTCGGTCCACGTCGTCATCACATGGATGATGTAAGGGTGGTGCCGGGCTGGCACGGCCGTTGCCTCGGCGGCGACCCGGCTGGCGGCGCCGCCCAGCCGGATCAGATGCAGGCGGGTCTCAGCGCTCGGACGCGTCCGGCCGAGCACGGCAATCCGGCGGATCGCCTCGTCGGATAATTCGGTGAGAAACACCGACTTCCAGTAGTTCAGCCAGCCGAACGGCGCGGTGTGGTCGATAGCCTGCTGCCAGGTCGTGTAGTCCAGTGTGCGTTGTAGCGACATCACCGGTTCGGTGGTCGTCTCCGCCACGTTGAGCAGTGCGGCGATGTCTGCCTGGCCGGCGTCATCGGTCCTGGTCGAACAGCCCATGATGTGCACCAGGTTGCGCCCCGAGTTGGCGTCGGTGGAAAAGTCGAGGATCGCCGCGAGGTGGTCTTCGGCGTCGGCCATTCGGCCGCGGAAGTGTCGGAGCGCGGCTTCGGCGTCGCTGTCCGGGTAGCCCTGCACGCCGCCGATCACCTGGTCGACCGGGTGCAGCCGGAGTACGAACTGGGCGACCACGCCGAAGTTGCCACCGCCGCCGCGCAGGCCCCACAGCACGTCGGCGTTCTGCGACTCGCTGACCGACAACACCTCACCGGTTGCCAGCACCAGTTCGGCGCCGATGAGGTTGTCGCAGGTCAAACCGTAAGCGCGGGACAGCCAGCCGATGCCGCCACCCAGACAGAAGCCGCCCACGCCGGTCGTCGACACCACTCCGCCGGGGCAGGCCAGACCGTATCGGGTGGTGGCCCGGTCGACATCGCCCCAGGTTGCGCCGGGCTCGACCACCGCGATGCGCCGATCCGGGTCGACGGCCACCGCGCGCAGGTAGGACAAGTCGATGACGACACCGCCGTCGGTGGATGAATGCCCGGCAACGCTGTGCCCGCCGCCGCGCACCGCGATTTCGGCTCCGGAGCCCTCGCCGGCCACGGCGTACCGCACGGCCGCGACGATGTCCGCCCGGCTGCGGCAGTACAGCATGACGCGGGGCCGTTTATCGATGAGGCCGTTGAAGACTCGGCGCAGTTTGTCGTAGTTGGGGCTGTCCGGGTAGACCGCCTCGCCGGCGAAGTCGGGCACCCGGGGAAGCCGGGCAGCCTGCTGGGTCATCTGTCCTCCGCGTTACTCGTCGCGAAGCTCGGTTGCCGGCGCGGCTCGGGTGCTTTTCCACGCCGGAATCACGGCTGCGAACACCGCGGCAATTGTAGTCAGGCCGGCATAAACTATTGCGTCCGACCACGGGAATATCATCGGCGTGAACTGGCCCACACTGACGATCGCGGCTCGCCGAACGGCCTCGGCGATGGCTATTGACAGGGCGGCGCCCAATAGGCCGCCCGCTGCGCTGGCGATAACAGCTTCGATCGTGGTGATGCTAAACACCCGCAGCCGGGTGGCGCCGAGTGCCTGGATCAGGGCGACCTCGCGTCGGCGTCGTATCCCAACCAACAGCAGGGTCGACAGCACCGAGACGAAAGCGATTGCCAGCAGGCCGTATTTCAGGGTGTTCAACGGTGTGAGATACCGGGCGATCGAGGCTGCGATATCTGCTTCGTACTCCGCGCTATCGACCACCCGGACCGGTTGGTCGAAGGTCGTCGATTTAATGTTGGCGATAACTTCGCCGACGGTGAACCCGGCAGCCGGGCTGGCGAATATCAGTCCGGCCGGCTGCGGCCCAAAAATCGCCTCCGCGGTTCGGTACGGCATATAAATCCGGCGGCCGCCGTATTCGGGTGTGGCTACGATGGACCCGATGGTCATGGCTTGAGCGTCCAGTCCACTGCCGAATAGCAGGGCATCGCCGACGTGGAGGTCCTTCTCCCGGGCCAGCACACCGCCGATCACAACCTCATTGGCGGCGATGCTCGCCGACGGCGACTGCCCGGCCAGAAGTTTGAACGGAACAGTGGGCCGATCTTGTGCGTAGACGTGCGCCAACGAGCCGTCTGTGAGGCTGATTTCGATCTCGGCCATCCGCTCGAGGCTGTCCACCCCCGCGGTGGCGGTCAGTTTGGCGACCGTGCCCGGCGAGAAGCGGGCGTCGATCGGACCGTAGTCGGCGAACCGGGTTGTGGTGATCGCGGCCCGGCCCTGCGCCTGCGCCTGGGCGACGTCGGTCGCTCCGCGATGGATCGCGATGAGGAATCCGGACAGCAGGATCGCCACCACCACCGGCACGGCGACCGCCCCGGAGATGGCGGCCGTGCGGGACTTGTCGCCGCGCAGCGCGGTGAGCGCTATGGTCAGCGTCGCGCCGGGGGTTCGGTCCGGCCGTGGGCGCACCGCCGTGATGGCCTGCGCGGCCAGATATGCAGTGGCTAACAATAATCCGACGATTGCCACAACGGCACCGCCGTTGGCGACCACGGCCTGCCATAACTCGAGACCGCCCGAGGACGTGGCCAACCGGGCGGACAGCACCCCGGCCAGGCCGATGGTCAGCAACAGCACCGTTTTCACCCAGATCCGCGACGATCGGGTTTGCTCTTGGGTGGCGCGGCCGGACAGTTCCGCCGCTATCGGGGTGTTCGCTGCGGACAGACTCGGGATCACCGCGGCGAGCAGTGCCAACGTTATCCCGGCCAGCGGTCCGACCAGCAAGATGCCCGGCTTGAGCACCACCGGGACGGTGACACCGAGGAACCGCTCGGTCAACTCGCTGGCGCTCGCCACGATCGGTCGGGCGATGATGATGCCGGTCAACACCCCCATCAGCGAGCCGGCCGCGCCGAGCAGGGCCGCTTCGGCGAGAAACCCGGTGACGATGGATGACGGTGACGCACCCAGCGCCGCTGCGATGGCGATCTCGCGTCGGCGCTCTTCCACTGATAGCCGGGTGATCTGGGCGATCAGGATCACGCCGATGCCGACCGAGATGAGCGAGAAGATGCCCAGCATCGGCAGAAGCACGTCGTTGACGTTGAATCCGCGCGCCGGCTCGCTTCGGGTCTGCACGCTGAACGCCGGCCCCAACGTCTGCACCAGTCGGGCATGCACATCGGCGGCGTCGGCGTCCTCGGCGACCGTGACGTAGAGCATGTCAACTCGATCGCCCCGGGCGAACTGCGCTTTGGCCACGCTGAGCGGCAACACCGTCACCAGACCGTTATTGACGTCGTCGAGTTCGGCGACCCGCTGGAACTTGTTCAACTCGAGGTGTCCGACGTCGGTGATCAGTCGGGCGGAGCCTTCCAACGTGTTGCCCAGCACGGTCGACGTGGCCGGTGGTGGCTCTTGCTGGCCGGCTTGGCACACTTTCGGGTCGACAATCCACTGCGCCGAGCAATTGACGCCCAGGCCCAGCCCGAATATCTCCTGATCGCCGTTGCGGATCAGCGTGACGCCGCGAATGATCGGGATCACGGCCGAGACGCCGGGTACCGTTCGGGCACTGTTGAGCACGGCCGGGCTGATTCCGCCTCGGGTGGCGGCGCCGACGACGCGCAGCGGCGCCGGGCCGGCAATCTGATAGCCGACGTCGTCCACCGCTTTGCTCACACTGGTGATTTCGATGAGCACCGCGATCACCACGGCCACGCCACCGCCGAGCGAAAAAGCGGCCAACGCGGCGCGCAGCGCGTGTCTGCGGATGGCCCGGAAATTGATGATCCGGAGAACGCCGAAAGTCGCGGCTAGTGCGGCGTGAGCCATGTCAGATTGTCGGGTGTTTCGATCGCGCCGCTGTCGGCTTCGATCTCACCGTCACGCAGTGCCACCAGCCGCGGAGCTTCGTCCGCGATCGAACGGTCGTGGGTCACCAAGACGATCGTCTGGCCTAGCGCGTTCAGGCTGTACAGGGCGTCGATGACCTTGCGGCCATTCTTGGTGTCCAGATTACCGGTGGGCTCATCGGCGAGTATCACGTCCGGATTCATGAACAATGCGCGTGCTACGGCTACCCGTTGCTGTTCACCGCCGGACAATTCGGACGGAACACGTTTGGCCAACGCGGCGAGGCCCACTTGGTCCAGTAAATCAATAGCCCGTTCGTATTGAGTGCGGCCTGACTTACCGGCCAGCATGCCCGGCAGCATCACATTCTCAACCACCGACAAACCCGCTAAAAGATTGAATGCCTGGAACACATATCCGATTGTCTGGCATCGAACTGCGGCGAGTTGCTTACGGGAGAGTTGCGTCACATTTTCGCCATTGACGAAAACGTCGCCACTCGTCGGCACGTCCAACAGTCCCAGAATGCTGAGCAGCGTCGACTTACCCGAGCCCGAAGGTCCGACCAGCGCAACGAACTCACCACGCGATATTTGTAAATCGATGTTCTTGAGTATCGGTGTAATTGCCGCGCCGCTGCCGAACGATTTGCTCAGCCTGCGTGCCTCGAGAACGACCGGCGCCTCGAGCGCATCCGGTATCTCAAGACCGTCGTGGTCTGGCTCCACAATCACATTCTGCACCTTAGTCTGGGGAATCATAAAACTCCTGCGGGCGTAACGACTCATTTGGAAATGTCGGCCCGGATGTTGGATCACCCGGCTGTGACATCGCACGCAGCGGGTGTCAGCGACGATCATACCGGGCCTGCCGACGGGCTACATCGGTAGCTCGGGCCCGGGTCTGTGATCCTGCCCTCAGGCCTCGGACCTGCAACGCAAACGCAGGTCCAGCCGGGTTTCGTGGTCCTACCGCCGGTTTAGCGCGGACCCGCTGCGGTGCGGCGCTCGCCGGCAATCACCTGCTCGGCCACGGCGAGCGCCAACGCCATGATGGACAGCTGTGGGTTGACTTCCGGGCAGGTGGGCAGGATCGATGCATCGGCGACCCATACCCCATCCACCCCGCGCAGCCGCCCGGCCGGGTCGACCGGGCAGCGTTGATCGTCGGTGCCGGCCGCCGCCGTGCCGGTCGGGTGAAACGCGGCCAGGTGCAAGCTCTTCGGGTCGGTCCGGCTGAGCACGTCACGCAGGGCCGGCATCGAGTTCACCACCGGGCCGGCGGGCAGACCGGTGAGCACCTCGACCGCGCCGGCGGCGAACAACAGCCGGCCCATCGCCTCCAGCGCGGTGATCAGCTTGGCGGCATCGGCCGGGGCGATCTGATAGCGCAGCAGCGTCTGGCCGCCCAGGCTGGACACCCGACCGGCGCCCCGGTCGGCCACCATCGCGCCGAACGTCGCAATGCGGTGCGCCTCCCCCAACCGGCCCAGCAACTCAGCACCGTAGCCGGGCAAAACCATCGACCCCATGCCCGGCGGGGTGGCGGTCGCCTCGATCAGCACACCGTCGGCTTCGTGTAGTTCGTGCACGGCGGCACTCTGCAGCACGCCGCGCCAGGCGAACACGTCGTGCTCGAAGCGGCCGGCCAGTGCTGCGGCCGGATGTACCGCCAGGTTGCGGCCCAGGCGGGGATGCCCACCCAATCCGCTGCGCCGCAACAGCCCCGGGGTTTCGGTTGCACCCGCTGCCACCACCACGGTGTCTGCGAGCACATCCAAAACCGTGCCGTCGAGGCGCCGCGCCCGCACGCCACGGGCTCGGCCGTGCGCGTGCAACAGCCGCTCAGCCCGGGCATCCGCGATCAGCCGGGCGCCGGCCGCGCAAGCCTGCGGCAGCGCGTTGAGATGCACCCCGAACTTGGCGTTGCGCGGGCAGCCGATGGCGCACTGACAGCAGGCGTCGCAACCCGGGGCGTTACGCGGGATCGGCGCGGCCTGCCAGCCCAGCGCGGTTGCACCGTCGAGCAGCGACCGGCCGTTGCGACCCATGATGTCCAACGGAACCGGGCCCACCTGCAGGGTCTGCTCCACATCGTCGAGGTGACCGGCCAGCCGCGCCGGGTCGGCCAAAGCCAGACCGAACTCGTCGCGCCAGCGCTGCTGTACCGCCAGCGGCGGCCGATAGCAGGTGCCGGAGTTGACCACCGTGGTGCCGCCGACCGCCCGGCCGATCGGCAACACCACCGCCGGGCGGCCCAGCGCCACCGTGGCACCACCGCCGCGATACAGCCCGGCGTAGCGGTCGATGGGGTGCCGGTTGCGGAACTCGTCCACCGTCCAGCGCCGCCCCTCCTCGAGCACGACGGTGTCGAGGCCGGCCCGGGCCAGGGTGCGGGCAACCATCGCACCGCCCGCGCCCGAACCGACGATCACCGCATCGGCGTTCACCACCGAGCTGACCTCGCCCGAGGGCAGCACCGTCAGCGTCGCATCAGGCCGAGCCGGGTCGTGTTCGGCAGCGCGAGTGAGTAATTCGGTCGAATACTCGTCGGCACCGTTGGCCAGCAATACGATGGCCTTGAGTCCATCCAGCGCCACGCCGGTATCGGGGTTGAGCGCCGCGATCCGCCGCAGCACCGCCGCCCGCCGGTCCGGCGGCAAGCTCGACAGGGACCGGCCGGTGGTCAGCAGCCCGGTCGCCGCCACCGCTATCAAGCCGGCCTGTATGGCGCCTCGGGAACCGCGCGGCAACTGCCACAGGTAACGCTGCACACGTTGCACCAGCAACCCGGCCGGCGGCCCGCCGTGCTCAACCGGTAGCAGGGCGGCCCCGAAGGCGGTGATCGCCCGGTCGACCAGTTGCGCGGTCACCGCGGCAGAACCGGGTCGCGCCGGCGACCGAGCCGCCGGCCGAGCTTGACGAAGAAGGGATAGGTGGCGAACAGCACGGCCGCCACGGCGTGCACCGGCCAGCCCAACTGATCGGTCTTCATCCGGAACACTCCGCTGTTCCACATGAAGTCACGGCCGTTGTGCCCGCGGAACGGGAGCCACAGAAAGTTCAGCAGGCGCACGTTCTGATACAAGCCGAACGACCCGCCGAAGAATGCCCCGAGGGTGGCGGCTTCGGCAACATCGCGCCGCTCGGCGGGCAACGCACGCTCGATCAGTACACCGGACACCACGAGCATGGGCGGGTCGAACAGAAAACTCATCAGGAAATCCTTTCGTTGACATCCGGCGCGTCGACTCCGCGCAGTCCGACCTCGGCGTGGCCGGCGCCCGGCACCGACCACCGGCGGTCATCGATCTCGACGTGGACGTCGGCCTGCTCGGTGTTGGTACACACCGCGGTGGCGCCGTCGGGGTCGGTGTAGCGGAGGTTGACGCAGCGCTCGGCGGGCTGATCCACCCGGATCAGCACTTTCCGCCTGCCGATCCGTCCCTCCAGCTGCCAATGCTGCACACCCAGCACGGTGCGCATCCGCAGCGCAGGCAGACCCGCTGGCGGCCAATCTGTTCCGTCGATCCGGAATCGGATGAACGCGATCGGCGGCAGTCGTCGCAAACCGGGTCGCTGCGACACCGCGGTGACCACTTCCAGGACATCGCGGTTACCGAGGTCGGCATGGATCCAGCCCCAGCGCCGAGCGTTGCCGTGGCCGTAGATGTGCGACACGGCCCCGCGCCAGCCGTCGACGCGGTGCGGCGTGCCGTCGACCGTCACCGAGCCGGTGAACTCGGCGGTGGGGGCAAGCACCACTTGGGCGCCGGGCAACACCTCGCGTTCCCAAGCCGTCCGAGGGAAGGTCCACAGTGGTGCGCCGGTGTCGTCGAAGCCCAACTGCCAACCCAGCGCGCCGGCCTGGCCGATCAGGCTCCGCCACCCGGCCCGGGCGTCTGCGGCGCTGAACCAGGTGGCGGCGTCGGGTGCGGCCGGCTCGACCGGCTCGGGACCGAATCGCCCGCTGCACGGTGACCCGTCGGCCGGAAACCAGGTCGCCCAGCCGTGCCCGTACGCCGAGCTGCCGACGGTGGGAGCGACGACCTCGTAGTGCACCCACAGCGCGGCCCGTGACACCGGATCGGACAGCGTCGCGTACCACACCTCCAGCCGGCCGGGCTGCCCGCGCCAGCGCGGCGCGGCCGCCGAGCGGATCGGGCCGTCCATACAGCTCCTCACCTGGTCGCTCAGCCCGCGGGCGCGAGCATCGCTTTCCATCCGTCAGCGCCGATGCTGCCCGAGTTTGCCACCGAATAGGCGGTGCCGTCCGGTCCGGCGATGACGCCGCTCTGCACGTCGTAGACGGCGATGGACTCCGAGGCGGGAGTATAGATGCACGGGTTGGGTTGCTGGCCGTTGCACTGAACACTACCCGAACCGGGGCGTTGCAGCGGATCACTGACCGGCGGCGGGGTTCCGGGCAGCTCGTCAGCCGGCAGCGGGTTGCGGCCGTTGTTGATCGACGGTGCCGGTATCACCCGCCCGGGATCGACCGGCTGGTCGCAGCGTGCCCCCGGCGCGGGGCAGTTGCGGATCTGATCCGGGTGGCCGTACCACGGGTTGGTGCCGAGCGGGACATAGGGCTTCTCGCTGCGACACTCGCGTGGCGTCGCCGCCCGCTTGCCGGGCACATCCGCGCACGGGTAGTTGCGCGCTCCGCGCACACCGTTGGCCGGGGTGTCTTGGGGGATCTTGCAGTAGGTGCCGGCCGGCAGCGGGGCGGGTCTGGTATCGGCCGGCGCCCGCCATTCCGATGCCGGCAAGAAACCGGTCAGACAGGGCGGCGGCTGGTTGAGCGAAACAGCGCCGACGCCCAGTGACGCCTCGCCGGGAAACGCCGCGGTCACCGTTTGAGCGATCGCGCCGATCTGCGGCAAGAACACCAGCGCCTGTTCCAGGCCGGCGTGGTAGCGCTTGAGCATGTCCAGGACGACTTCCAGATTGGCCAGCGTCTCCGGCAGTGACTCGGCCACGTCGGTGAATGTCGCGTTGACCGAAGCGGCGGTGGGCGGCGCGTTGGCCAGGATGCTGCGCAGCGTCGGGTCGACCCCGACCGTCTGGGCGGCCATCGTGTCCAAGCTGGCCGCCCAGCGGGCAATCGCCGCGCGGGAGTCGGCCTGGCTGTCGATGATCGGCGCGGCGTGCACGATGATGTCGTCGACGTCGCCGATGCTGGCCTTGAAGTCGTGGGCGATCGCGCCGGTGGCGTCGACCAGCCGCTGCAGCGACGGCCCCAGCCCGCCGACCGCCTGGGCGGTTTCCCGCAGCAGTGCCGCGATCTGTTCTTTGGGCAGCACGGCCAGCCCGCGGTCGGCGGCGTCCAGCGCCGGGCCGATCGGGTCGGGCACGGTGGTGTTGATGATCGTCTGGCCGTCGTGGAGATACCGGCCGACCGGCGTTACGTCGCCGCCGGACGATACCAAGTCCAGGTACTGTTCACCCACCGCCGACACCGAGTGCACGTTCGCTGAGGCGTCGGCCGGGATCCGGTAGGCGTTGTCGATGCTCAGCGTTGCCCGAGCACCTCGCCGGGTGGGCTCCACACCGGTGACCCGGCCGATGGTGACGCCGCGGTAGGTGACGTTCGCGGTTCGATACAGTCCGCCGGACTGCGGCAAATCGGCGTACAGGGTGTATCGGCCGATGCCGACCAGGGCCGGGATCCGCAGATAGTAGACGCCGAGGACGATCACCGCGGCCGCCGCCACCGCAGCCAGCACCGCCAGTTGAACCTTGATGACCCGGGTCAGCATCGATCACTCGTCCCGCTGCACCAGCGGTCCGCCCGGCGCATTGTTCGGGTTCGGTGTGTAGCGCACGTCCGGGACCATGGTCTGTGGATCGCGCCCGAACGACTGCTCGAGTGCTCGCAACGCGCCGGACAGGCCGGTGCCGCTGAGCACCGCGTTGTCGACGGTGCTGTACGTCAGGTCGAACGCCCCGGAGAAGTTCAAGTAATCGCCACGCAGCACCTGGTGCAGCGTGTCGATGTTGAACGGGGCGGTCAGGCCCAGTTTCAGCGCACCGGTCAGGTACGGCGCGGCTCGGCCGAGCTGCTTGAGCGGTCGCTGTAGGGACCGCAGATCCTGGTTGAGGTGCGGCCGGGTGTCTGCCAGTGCCCGGTTGGCGACATCGCTGAACCGGCCCAGCGATTGGGTGGCATCGGCGAACAGCTCCCGGGTGTCGGCGAAATGCTGAATCAGCGGGGGGAAGTCGGTGAGCAGCCGATCCAGCGTCTCGTTGCGGTTGGCGATGACGCTTAGCAGTTCGTTGGTCGAGTCGATGGCGCGGACGAAGTCGTCCCGCTGGCTGTTGAGTTCGGCAGTGAAAGTGGCCAGCCGGCCCAGGAATTCGCGGACCTGATCCGCCCGGCCGTCCAGGGCGTGGAGAATCTCGGTCTGGATCACGTCGAGGTTCGGTATGCCGCCGCCGTTGAGGATGACGGCAATGCTGGCCAGAGTCCGTTCCACGGTGGGGTAGGCCGAGGTGTTCTGCAGTGCGATGGTGTCGCCGTTGCGCAGCGGCTGCGCCGATGGGTGCTCCGGTGCGGCCAGCTCAATGTGCTGGGTGCCCAACAGACTGGTCTGGCCGACCCTGGCGGTGGCATTCGTGGGCAGCCGCACCGTCGGGTCGAGATCCAGCGTCAAGATCGCCGTCCAGTTGTCCAGCCGGATATCGCGGACCGTGCCCACCCACACGTCGGCCGCTCGGACCCGGCTGTTGGTGTTCAATGCCAGGGTGTCGCGCAGTTGGACATAGACGGTCAGCCGATGCGAGCCGGTGCCCTCGCCGATCGGCAGCGGAACGTTGGCGATGCCCCGCCAACCGCACGACGCCAGCGTCGCCGCGGTGCATAGCAGGATGAGGCCGCGACGCAGCAGCTCGGACAGTCGCATTTATCGCCCACTTTCTGCGAATGCCGGCGGTGGCAACGGACTGGACTCGTTGTAGGCATTCGGCGGGCCGGCCATACTGGTTCGCGGCGGCGGCGGCGCGATGTCGGGGCCGCCCATCAGCTCGGCCAGTGATTCCGGGGTCAGCATGTTCGCGGTGAGTGGCTGTACCTCGACGCCCTGCATCCCGGGCGCGACGATCCAGCCCGGTTCGGAGTTACGGTGCGAGAACGGGGTATCCGGCGAGAAGATGCCCGGGACAGTGGTGTCCTTGTATCCGGGGGGCGGACGGAGCCGTTCCTCGGAGTAGGCCACCTCCTTGGGCAGGGTCGACGCCGTGCTGACCAAGTTTTGACCGGCTGGCACGTAGTTGAACTTGATGGCGTCTAGCACCGGCGCCAGATACTGCGCGCACAGCTCGGCGGAATCCTGGTAGCCCAGCCGACTGCCGGCTTGAATTGCGCTGCAGATGAGCTGCATCGGGTTGGCGAAGTAGGGGAACACCGGAATCCCGACCAGCGCGCCGTGCACCGGATGGTAGATGTTGTTGACGTTGCCGGCGAAGTTGGGCAGCACGTGTAACGCGGTCTCCAAGCCGTCTCGCGGCTCCGGCTGCAATAGCGTGGTGGTGGTATCGGCAAGGTTGCCGAAAACTCGCCCTAGCGTAGATCCATTGTCCTGCAGGAACTGTCGGGCCTTGCCCAGCACTTCGTCGACGTGCTTGGCGGTGTCGGCGACGGCACGGTCGGATCGGGTGAACCAACCGGTGAACTCGGACAGGTTGTCGTTGAGCGCGACGAACTGCTGATCGTTCTTGTGCAGTGCGTCGACGAACAGCGCCAGGCTTCGGGTGATCGTGACGAAGTCGCCGCGACCCGCGCTGAGGGCGGTCAACGCCTGCGACAGACTATTCAGCGTTTCGTTGACCTGTTTGCCCCGATGCGCCAGGTTGTCGGCGGCCGACTCGACGATATCGCCGAACGGGCCCTTCGGCTGTTGCGGTGTCGGCCCCAGGTCACGCAGCATCCCGTTGATGGACTCGCGCAGCTCATCCCACTCGACCGGCACCTGGGTGCGTTCGATCGGGATCACCGCGCCATCTTTCAGTACCGGCCCGCCGGTGTACGGCGGTGACAGCTGGATGGTGCGCGAGGCGACCAGACTGGGGTTGAGCACCGAGGCGTTCGCGTGCGCGGGCACCCGGTACTTGTTGCTGTAGTGCAAAGTGACTCGCATCGTGTCGCCAGCCGGTTCGATCTTGTCGATCGCGCCGACCCGCACCCCCATAATCTGAACTTTGTCGCCCGGGTAGAGCGCGAGCGTCTCGGAGAAGTAGGCGACCACCGTGGTGGTGGTGAGTTTCCGGTACAGCTGCACGCCGGCGACAGCGGCCGCCGCGGCGAAGGTGGCGGCCAACGTCAGCGCCACCAACCCGATGAGCAGCACCCGGCCCGGTAGCTTCGGCAACCGAACGGAGCGAATGTCGAAGATGGTGCTCAATTTCGGCTGCCTCCGGTCGGGCCGCTG
>CAZPZQ010000004.1:0-22328 GCA_964590745.1 uncultured Mycobacterium sp.
CGGTGCCGCTGTGGCAGCACATGCTGGTGGGCAAGCGGTTGTTTGACCTGTTCGACTACGACGGAGGGGACGGCAAGCGCGGGGCGCGGGTCGATCCACAGCTGCTACGCCACATCGCCCATCGCCGTGAGGCGGACCGGCTGACCGACTGGCGTAGCCCCCGCCGACAGACCGGACGGGCGGGTCCAAGCCGGTCAGGTCGACCGACGAGTTATCGGCCACCGATGCGGCCGGACGTGATCGCGATCCTGGACTCGGCGGGCCTGCTGCCGGCGATCACCTTCGTGTTTTCCCGGGCCGGCTGCGATGCGGCCGTGAAGCAATGTCTGCGCTCGCCGCTGCGATTGACCACCGAGGCGGAGCGGGCCCGAATTGCGGAGGTCATCGACCACCGCTGCGGCGACCTCGCCGACGCCGACCTGGCCGTGCTGGACTACTACGAGTGGCGCGAGGGCCTGTTGCGTGGCCTGGCCGCCCACCACGCCGGCCTGCTGCCGGTGTTCCGGCACACCGTCGAGGAGTTGTTCACCGCCGGACTGGTCAAAGCGGTCTTCGCCACCGAGACTCTGGCGCTGGGCATCAACATGCCGGCCCGCACGGTGGTGTTGGAGCGGCTGGTGAAGTTCGACGGGGAGCAACACGCCCCGCTCACCGCAGGCGAGTACACCCAGTTGACCGGCCGCGCCGGCCGACGTGGCATCGACATCGAAGGCCACGCGGTGGTGATTTGGCATCCCGACCTCGACCCGGGTGACGTGGCGGGGCTGGCGTCAACCCGAACCTTCCCGCTGCGCAGTTCGTTCAGCCCGTCCTACAACATGACGATCAATCTGGTGCAGCGGATGGGCCCGGAACAGGCGCACCGACTGCTGGAGCAGTCGTTCGCCCAGTACCAGGCCGACCGCTCCGTCGTCGGGCTGGTCCGCGCCGCCGAGCGGGGGGAGCGGATGCTCGATGAGGTCGCCGCCGAACTCGGTGGCCACGACGCACCGGTGCTCGACTACGCGCGATTGCGCGCGCAGATCTCCGAACGCGAACGCACCCAGGCTCGCGCTTCCCGGCTGCAGCGCCGCCAAGCGGTCAACGATGCGCTGGCCGCGTTGCGTCGCGGCGACATCATCACCATCACGCACCGGCGCCACGGCGGCTTGGCGGTGGTGCTGGAGCCCGACCGAGACAGCGCCGAGCCGCGACCGCTGGTGCTGACTGAACACCGCTGGGCTGGACGCATCTCCTCGGCCGACTATCCGCGAGCGGCGCCGCCGGTCGGGTCGATGAACCTGCCCAAACGGGTCGAACACCGCCAGCCGAAGGTCCGCCGCGATCTGGCCTTGGCACTGCGTTCGACAGCAGCCGACCTAGTGATACCTGCACACCACGGCCGACGGGGAGGCCGCGAGGCCGACGACGCCGATGCCGATCCAGAACTGGTGTCGTTGCGCAAGCAGCTGCGCCGACACCCGGCACACCGGGCACCCGACCGCGACATCGCTGTGCGCGCGGCCGAGCGATACCTGCGGCTAGAACGCGACAACGCTCAGATCCGCAGGAAGGTGGCTGCTGCAACCAACTCGCTGGCTCGCACCTTCGACCGGATCGTCGGTCTGCTCACCGAACGCGGGTTCATCAATGGCGCCCCGGACGACCCGCAAGTGACCGATGACGGTCGGCTGCTGGCCCGCATCTACAGCGAGAGCGACCTGTTGGTGGCGGAATGCCTGCGCACCGGTGCCTGGAACGGACTCGATGCCGCCGAACTCGCGGCGGTGGTCTCTGCGGTGCTCTACGAATCACGAGGCGGCGACACACCGAACGGTGCACCCGAGGCGGAGCCGCCGACCGCACGGCTACGCCGCGCCCTGCATCAGACCCGCCGGTTGTCGCTGCTGCTGCGGGCCGACGAGCAGCGGCATCGGATTACTCCGAGCCGCGAACCCGACGAAGGGTTTGTCGCCGCCATGTACCGCTGGTCCCGCACCGGCGATCTGACCACAGCGCTGAGTGCCTCCGACGGGTCGGGCAGCGGGTCGACGCTGTCGGCCGGGGACTTCGTCCGCTGGTGCCGACAGGTGCTCGACCTGTTGGACCAGGTGCGCAACGCCGCCCCGGAACCCGAATTGCGGAAGGTCGCCAAGCGTGCGATCGGCACCGTTTTACGCGGCGTCGTGGCTGTTGACGCCGGGTAGGCTGAACCGGGCGCTACGGTGTATACCCAGCAATGAGCATCCGGCACTCGAGAGGACTGAGGATCAACGATGAGCGGACCGCAGGGATACGACCCTACGCAGCCCTGGCAGCCTCCGCCGGCCGGTCACGGGGACGAACAGCAAGGCGCCGAACAGCAAGGCGCCGAACAGCACTGGCAGCAACCGGTGAACCCGGAGCAATCGGGGTGGCAGTCCCCGGCCTATAACCCGTCGCAATATCCGCAGTATCAGCAGCCGGCCGCCACTTACCCGTCCTCGCCGCAGTACCCCTCCGGCGCCCCGAGCTATCCGCAGCCGGAGCAGTACGGTCAACAGCCGACCCAGTATGCGCAACCGGGCCAGTACGGCCAGTACCCGCAGCAACCCGGCCAGTACGGGCAGCCGGGCCAGTACGGCCAGTACGGGCAGTACGGGCAGTACCCCCCGCAACCGGGCCAATACGGACAGCCCGTACCCGCCGGCAAACGCCCGTCAATGGTGATCGGCGCGGTGGTCGCTTCATTTTTCGGAATCGTGGCGTTGCTGGTGCTGATATTGGGCTTCTGGAAGCCCGGATTCTTCGTCACCACCAAACTCGATATCAACAAGGCACAGGAGGGTGTGCAGCAGATCCTCGCCGATCAGACCAAGGGCTACGGCGCCAAGAACGTCAAGGATGTCAAATGCAACGACGGCCAAAACCCGGTCGTGAAGCAGGGCGACACGTTCAACTGCGAGGTCAGCATCGACGGCACCAAACGGCAGGTGACGGTGACCTTCCGGGACAACTCGGGCACCTACGAGGTCGGCCGGCCCAAGTAATCACGGCTTGTTCAATCCGGCACAGCGGCGAGCGCCTTCGTGAGCCGTTCGACCGGCGACGAGACACCCAGCCGGGCAGCCAGTTCACTGAGCCGGTCTGGTTCGGCTGCTTTTCGTGGTAGCACGTCGGACGGTGTGGACAGCGTGACGGGCACGTCGGTGGCCACCCGCACCACCGGGTCTGCTGCTTCGATGTAGTCCGCCGCCGACTGCAGCTTTAACCGGGCAGCCTTGGGGATCGCGGACCCGGAGTCTGCGACAGCGGCCAGGATTGCCGCCAGCGACCCGTGCTGTGCCAACAAGGCGGCGGCCGTTTTCTCGCCGATACCGGCCACGCCGGGTAACCCGTCCGAAGGATCGCCCCGCAGCAGGGCCAGCTCAGCGTAGGCCGGCCCGGCTCGGTGCGCCGGAAGGCCGTAGCGCTCAGCTACTTCGGCCGGGCCAAACAGTGTCGCTTTGCCCAGACCGCCGACGCCGAGGTAGAGAACTCGGACCGGAACCGGCCGATCGGATACCACCTGCAGTAAGTCACGGTCGCCGCTGACGACCACCACCGGGTCGCGGCGTTCCTGGGCAGCCAAGGTGCCCAGCACGTCGTCGGCCTCGAATCCGGGTGATCCGCCGGTCGCGATCCCGAATGCGTCCAGAAGGTCGAAGATCATGTCCACCTGGGGGCTCAGTTCGTCGGGCACCTCTTCGATGTCGGGCTGGTCACCCGGTTCGGCTTCGGCGACGCGATGGGCCTTATAGGTGGGAATGCGGTCCACCCGCCACTGTGGTCGCCAGTCCATATCAAGGGCCACCACCAGCCGGCCTGGCTGATGCTGGCTGATCAGGTTGGCCACTGTGTCGAAGAAGCCGCGCACCGCGTTCACCGGCCGCCCGTCCGGTGCTGTGATCGAGGCCGGCACGCCGAAGTAGGACCGAAACCACATGCTGGCGCCGTCGAGCAGCAGCACGGGGGCGGGCATGGCTGTTAGGTTATTCCTCGTTGGTGCTGCGCTCACATGGTGGTTCGCTGCGTTTTGCGAGCTGTGCGCATGCTCAACGCAATCCGCTGCCGCTAGCCTGGCTAGTTGTGGTGTCCCGATTCGACAGCCCGGTATATGCCCGTCGCTTGGCCGCCGCGGCAGCTGCGACCGCCGAGGCCGGCTTGGCCGGCCTCATCATCACCCCCGGCTACGATCTGCGGTATCTGATCGGCTCGCGGGCGCAGACCTTCGAGCGGCTGACCGCGCTGGTGTTGCCGGTCGGCGGCGCACCGACCATGGTGATACCGCGGCTGGAACTCGCAGCGCTCGCCGAGTCCGCGGTGGCCGATCTGCGGGTGCCGGTGCGGGATTGGGTTGACGGTGAGGATCCCTACCACCTGGTCGCCGAGGTGTTGGGGGGAACGCCGATAGCAACCGCGGTCACCGATGCGATGCCCGCACTGCATCTGCTGCCGCTCGCCGCGGCCTTGGGCGTGCCGCCGGTGCTCGCCACCGGCGTGTTGCGACAGTTGCGAATGGTCAAGGACGACAGTGAAATCGACGCGCTTCGTCAGGCCGGGGCGGCGATCGATCGGGTACACGCCAAGGTACCGGAGCTTCTGACCCCGGGCGGCACTGAGGCAGAGGTTGCCTCGGCTATCTCCGACGCCATTGTGTCCGAAGGGCATTCGGAAGTGGCCTTCGTCATCGTCGGATCTGGGCCGCACGGGGCGGACCCACATCATCAGTGTTCGGATCGCGCGTTGCGAGTCGGCGATATCGTCGTGGTCGACATCGGCGGAGCATGGGAGTCCGGGTATCACTCCGACTCGACCCGGACGTATAGCCTCGGGGAGCCATCCGCTGAAGTAGCGCAACGCTATTCGGTACTCCAGCAGGCCCAGCGGGCGGCGGTTGAAGCGGTCCGTCCCGGTGTGACGGCTGAGCAGGTGGATGCCGCTGCACGCAAGGTGCTCGCCGCAGCCGGTCTTGCTGAGTTCTTCGTGCACCGCACCGGCCACGGTATCGGGTTGTCGGTGCACGAAGAGCCCTACATCGTGGCCGGCAACGACTTGCCGCTGACGGCAGGTATGGCGTTCTCCGTCGAGCCAGGCATCTACTTCCCCGGTCACTGGGGTGCCCGCATCGAAGACATCGTCATAGTCACCGACGAGGGCGTTAGCCCGGTCAACAATCGGCCCCACGAGCTCATCGCGGTGCCGGTTTAAACTGCGTCACTCCGGCCTGACGCTGAACAGCGGTTTGTCGTCGGGATCCAGTAATGACTGTCGGATCACATCGACGCTGGCATCGAGATAATGTGACAGCTCGACTAAGTCGTGAACCGATGTGGTCGCCAGAGCCTGCCCGCTGCGATCCAAAAGACTGCTGCGTTCGCGGCCGGCGAATACCATCTTGCCGATGCGATAGCCCGGCCGTAGTTCGGCGAGTTCAAAGGGCGCACGGATTGGCGGCAGGCCGTGCGCGCCACGCACCGACCCGCCGAGGCGCGCCAAGAGGTATCGCTCGACTACCGGCATCGACACCGCGCCCAACTCGTGCTCCTCCGGGCCCATGCGGTCTGAGGAGGTGACCACAAACCAGTCATCGGCGCGGTTGATGAAATACCGGGTTTCGCCTGAGCAAAAACGTGGATCTGTCGACCGACTTGCAAGAGTGGATCCGGCTGGCCGGCCTAGATATGACCCAGGGTTCGCAGATCTCGATGGGCGCACGCCGACAAAGAACTGCACCACCGCCCATAACGCCGGCGGCGCCTACCCCTGGACCAAGTGACCAAGGCGCTCCCGGAACCGCAAAACAACTAGGCTCAGCCTGCAGCGCCAACGCCTTGTTATCACCGCCCAGCGTCGAATCAGCTTCAGCCTTCGAGTAATTGGACACCGTCACCTGGATGAGGAACCCGACCCGTCCGCAACCGTCGGCTCCGGACGCCACTGCCTTCAGCAGTTGCTCGGCCGTGTTGTGATATGCCAACCCGAACACCGGACCCGCCGACTCCTCGCCGGCGTTGGCGGAAAATCCGGTCGTCAGCGCTCCCGCGGCGGCGGCAGCCACGCCGTCACCAACGGCAGATACCGCAGCGCCGGCGCCCGAAAGTGCCGCGGGATCAACCGCTAACGGGGCCATGAGCCCCGCCGGCTCACGACCACATACGCAGGTTCGCAGCCATCACTTCGGTGTAGTTGTGATGTGCCGTTGCGCCTGCGGCTCGCAGCGGCGTCAATGCCTCGCGCATCATCGCCTCGCCGCGAGCCCCCGCATCAGCTGGGGGGTCTACCTGCAGCGACTCGTCGGCGGCCATGACGGAAAACCTAGCCAACTCGGACAACGGTCGACAACTCAGCGTGTGGCGCCAACAGCGGCGGATCAGCGGTCCGGCTCGGTGCCTTCCTCGAGTTTGTGCCCGGGAGCGGCGATGCGTCGGCTGGCAACTGGCTTGCCCTGGAGGTGTTTGGTCACCTCCGGCAACTTGGGCGGTGTGCTGATCCGGCCCTGCACCGGCGCACCGTTCTTCACCGACGGCGGTACCACTCGCTTGGTGTCGGCCTTGGTGTCACTGCCCGGTCCGCTGGCGCCGCCCATGGCGGCGGGCGGCATTAACGGATATCCCGCCATTCCGCCCCGTCCGGCTCCGGCCGACTCTGGTGCACTCGGTGGCAACGACGGGCCGGATGACGACGCCGGGAAGGTGGCGGCCGAAGGCGTCGCCGGCGGGCCGAGGTTGCCGGCCGGCACGGTGCCGGCAAGCCCGCCGCCGATAGCGCCGCCGCTGCCCAGTAAGGTCTCGCCGGCGCCGAGGCCGCCGCTGATCGCGCCCGTGGGCAGATCACCGGCGAGTTCTGCCGCCTGCCCGACGTTGCCCAGTTGGCTGGCGAACTGCTGGCCGGCCTGCACTCCCTGCTGCAGCGCCTGGTTCAGCTGTTGAAAGAAACCGCCGAAGACGCCACCGAGGCCCTGTCCAACTCCTGACAGAGATTGTGGCACCTGTTGTGCCATCCCCATCACCTGCTGCATGGCCTGGGCTGACTGCTCTTCATTGGCGGGGAATTTCGTCAGTGCCTCTCCGGTCTGCAATTCGCGCTCGGCCTGCCCAGCTTCGGCTGCGGCCATATCGGCCGGATCGCTCATGTTGCCGGCCATGCCCAGCGCGGCGAGCAGTTGGCTGATGACCGAGCTCGCCGACGCGATCTGGTCGGGCGCCAGCGGCGGCGGTGGCGGCACCCCGAGCGTCTGCGCGAGTTGGCCTAAAACGACTTGCAATTCTTCCGGATCCATACGATGTCCCCCTACCGCCGGTGGTTTAAAGCCTGAAACCAGGCGAAGTGATAGTGCGCGTCGGTCTTGTCGGCCTCGGCCAGCGCGTCGATTGCCGCTAGTAGCTGCCAGTTGCCCAGCACAACCGCATTCACGTTGTCCGGGTATGCATTTAACACCTGCTCGCCTGTGGCGACCAGATTCTCGCGGAGCAGCTTGATCTCGTCGTCAGCGATGCCGGTGCCAGCCGAAGCGGCTTTCGCCAACGTATGCGCCAGCCGGGGCAGTCCATCACGCCACCTGGTCGCCTGGCCGAGTTCCCAGCCCAGCTCGTCGACCACCGGGCCGCGCCGAGCACGGTTGGAGACGGGTATCGGCTCACTGTCATCAGCCGGCGGTACGTAATGCACCGGCGCGTAGCTTGCGGTGACGCTTACCTCGCCGAGCAGAGACTCGATGTCGCCCCGGCGCGGTGCGGGGTCCAGCAACTGGACAGCGCACGGGATAGCGATCCCGGCGGGGATCCAGCCGCTGGCCAGGTCGGTCACCAGGACGGTGGTGCCGTCCGATCGCTGGCCAGCGGCCCAACGCAACCGCGGTTCTTGACGGGCCACGAAGTCGACCAGGCGCTGCAGCCGTGCTTGCGTGCTGACCAGCTCAGATGCGGCTCCCGCGGTGGCTCCGCCGGCGGCGGCCACCGCCATCTGCTCACCGACCCCTGCCGGCGTGGGCTGCGGCATGGCTCCGGGTCCGGGCTGTCGCGCCACCGGTGTGGCGACCGGACCGGCTCCCCCCGACGGGCTTATCGGTGCCGATGCCGGCGCAGCCGGCGCTGGCGGGCCGGCCGGGGCGGTTGGTGCCGGTGGCGGGGTGGGCATCGCCGCTGTGGGAATTGGCGGCCGGAGATCGGCGCCGTAGGTAGGCAACGATCCGGCAAATGCGGGCGCGGACGTGGGGGGACTGGTGATGGCCGGTCCGGCCAGGTAGGCGGGCGCGGGCGCGGGGGATGGCGTAGACGCCGCCGCGGCCGGGGTTTCGACTGGCGGTGGCGGAGTTTGTGCAGGTGGCGGTGTGTCGAACGCCGGCGTCACTGCCGACGACGCGAATGTCGGCGCGGCCGGGGGCTGGCTGGTCATGGCTGGTGGAGCCTGCGCTAGCTGCGATGCTGCGGGAGTAGACGGCAATCCCGTGCTGGCGGCGGCAGAAACCGCGGACCCCGGCGCGGTTGGTGAAGGCGCGCTCTGGGCTAGATTCGGTGCCAGATTATTGGGAGTTACCGGCGCTGGAGTTGCCGCTTGTGGCGCCGACACGGCTGGTGCTGTCATGGGCGGGCCGGCGGTGGGCGGCGTTGCAGGGGTGCCTGGGCCGGAGGCTTTGGGTGCGGGTGGGGGGGCCGGAGTTCGCATGTCGCCAGTCGGTGTCGGCGATGGATGCGGTGATGTGGGTACACCGCCTCCGACCCCTGCACGAGCATCGCCGGTCGGTGTTAACGGTGTGGGCGCGGATCCAAGCGCCCCCCCGACGGATGCTGCACGGACGTCTCCGATGGCTGACGGTTGATTTTCCGCTTTCTCGCCAGGACCTCCAGTTAATGGCGCCGATCCGCTCAATAATTTCTGCACCTGCTCACGGATTTGTTCTTTATTCGGAGACCCGAATCTGCTTGTGGAGTCGATACCGAGTTCTCGCACAAACTCGCGTGCTGATTTCGAGATACCTCGCCGCTGGAGTACGTTCTCCGTAGCCTCGAAAATGTTTTGAGCACACGGCGCCGCGGCAGAGATAGCCCTTTGCTGACAGTCCGCTACTACATCGACAATCTGCCCGACTTTGATCGGTCCAGGATCTTTGGAGGCTTGGATTTCTTTGATCCGGGCATCACCATCTTGAGCGATCGCGGCTAGTTGTGAGTTCAGTTCGGCTGCCGAATCACGGCCTGACGCGTGAGCTCTGCTGATGACATCGTTCGTACCAGCGACATCGTCAGCTTGGTGGGCACACCATTGGAACGTTTGGCGAATGGTGTCTGCCGTCATGCCCTTCTGGATATCAGTGCTGAGCTGCCCTGAAAGCGTCTGCCACAGTTGATCTGAGAAATTTTGCCAAGTGGCAGAAGCAGTACGCCGTTTGGTCACCGCAGCGCCGACAGTGTTCAGGTCCGATTGCGGAGTCCAGAATTGGCCGACGAGAATTTCGCCCCACTCACCAGGTGGCCCCTCACTTACCGCTGACACAGTTCATCCACACGGGTAAAGCCAACATCTACTCCTTGCTTGAGCGGCGCACGAACGGAGTCGGACTCTACAGTGAGGTCCGTCATCCCTAGCCGCTTCATAGCTTCCGCAACAGAATTGACTGCATTTGCAAGCTCAACGGGGGTCGCTGATTCCGCTGCCAAGCGATCCAGGAGATAATCACCACCTTGATATAGCGCTACGTCCGCATACAAACCTGTTGCCAGCGCACCGATCTCATCGTCGGGGACCGGATTGGTGCGATGAGTATTCAGGACGACAGCGTCTTTCACCAATCCATACGCATCACAAACATGCGCCTTCGCTTGCGCGATCTGTTCCTCCGTGAACGACGGCTCGGCCGTGCTGGCCGGAGAACTGGCCTGCGGCATCGGGCGCAGCCACGCCCCGATGCCCACCCCAAGCCCGACGAGGGCGATGCCCAGGGCGGATAACGCGATCCACCGGCTCTGCGGGCGGCCGATGCCCATCGGCGCCGGCGGCCACGGCGGCGGTGCTACCGGCGCAGGGGGAGGAAGCCCACTAGGACTCGGCCCACCCGGCGCGCTCGGCGGCACATCCGACATGCGCCGATGGTATCGCTGATCGAAACAACCGGTAGTCACCGTGGGCCACGCTCAAGGCGCTGCGCCCGCCGGGAAGCACCGCTACCCGCTGACGCGGTCCAGCAGATCGGAAGAGCCCAGAACCCGCTCGACCTGCAGCTCGATCACCACCCGGCGTGGATTGACCCGAGGGGTGCGGTAGCGCTGAGCGTAGCGCAGCTCGGCATCGCGAACCGCGTCGACCTCGGTGTTGACGCTGGCGCGCCCTTCCAGCGACAGCCAGCGTGCGCCGTCGACTTGGCTGAGCACAGCGACCCCGCCGCGCTCAGCGTTGACCGCCTTCTGCGACCCACCGGTGGTGATCACCCGCGCGATATGTGTTTTCGGGTCGAAGGTGAAACCCACCGCCACCACATGGGGCGACCCGTCGGTGCGCAGCGTGGTCAGCATCGCCAGGTGTCGTTCGGTAAGGAACGCCAACGCATCCTCGGTCAGCCGGGTGGTCGTGTTCGCCATCACCGCTCACGCTAGCGCAGGCAATAATCGCAGCCGTGAACGACACGGCCGCAGGACCGGTAGTGATTTTCGGTGGGCGCAGCGAAATCGGAACCGAACTGGGGCGCCGACTGGCTCCCGGCGCAACGGTGGTGTTGGCCGCGCGCCGTGCCGATGACCTCGACGAGCAGATCGCTGCCATCCATGCTGCCGGCGCCACGGCGGTGCACACCGTCGAGTTCGACGCCGATGCCCTGGACACGCACGGACCGCTGATCGCGCGGCTGACCGCCGACCACGGCCGGATCGGTACCGCGGTGCTGGCCTTCGGGATCCTCGGTGATCAAGCCCGTGCCGAAGTCGATGCCGCGCACGCGGTTGCGATTGTGCACACCGACTACGTCGCACAGGTCAGCCTGCTCACTGAGTTGGCCAACGCGATGCGGGCCGCCGGCCAGGGCTCGCTGGTGGTGTTCTCGTCAGTCGCCGGAGTACGGGTCCGGTGGGCCAACTACGTGTACGGCTCAGCCAAAGCCGGCCTGGATGGCTTCGCCAGCGGGTTGGCCGACGCTCTGCACGGCAGCGGGGTGCGGCTACTGATCGTGCGTCCCGGATTCGTCATCGGGCGGATGACCCGAGGCATGACACCGGCGCCACTGTCCAGCACGCCGGACCGGGTTGCGGCTGCGACGGCGCGAGCACTGGTCAAACGGCAGCGCACGGTGTGGGTTCCGTGGCTGCTGCGTCCGATGTTCTTCATGCTGCGCCTGCTTCCACAGTGGGCCTGGCGCCGGATGCCACGATGACCGTCGCCACCGAGGCGATCACCGCCGAATCCGCTCGAGCCCGTCAGTCCTCGGCGTAGCGTTGAAGGCCACCCACGGCACGGAGGCCGAATGGACCACAAATGTTCGCCGAAGATCGCCATCGTCGGCGCCGGCATGTCCGGGCTGTGCATGGCGGTCAAATTGCAAGACGCCGGCATCGACTCCTACACCATTTTCGAAAAGGCCGGCGACGTCGGCGGCACCTGGCGCGACAACACCTATCCGGGTTTGACCTGCGATGTGCCGTCGCGCTACTACTCGTACTCGTTTCGGCCGAACCCGAACTGGTCGCATCTGCTGCCACCCGGTCAAGAAATCCAGGCCTACTTCCAGCAGGTGGCCGACGAGCGCGGCATCCGCACCCACATCCGGTTCGACACAGAAGTCACGGCCGCGCGCTACGACAACGGACGGTGGCACCTGACCACGGCGACGGGCGAAGAAGCCTTCGATGTCCTGGTCACCGCGACCGGGGTGCTGCGGCTGCCCCGGCTTCCAGACATCCCCGGACGCGACGCCTTCGCCGGCTCAGCATTTCACTCGGCGCAATGGGATCACTCGGTTTCGTTGCCAGACAAACGGATCGGTGTGATCGGCACCGGCTCGACCGGCGTGCAGATCGTCGCCGAGCTCGGCGGCAAAGTCCGCGAGCTCAAAGTGTTTCAGCGCACCGCGCAGTGGATCTACCCGATGCCCAACCCGCGCTACTCGGCCCTGACCCGGGCAGCACTGCGCCGCTGGCCGCAGCTCAACGCGATCGGCTACCGGTTCTGGGGCGGGCTGTTCCGGTTTTTGTTCTGCCGCGCGGTGGTCCGCCCTGGATTCCAGCGCAGTCTGGTCGGGGCCATGTGCCGGTGGAATCTGCGACTGTCGGTGCGCGACCCGCAATTACGGGCGAAGCTGACCCCGGACTATCAGCCGATGTGCAAGCGGCAAGTCATGGCCGGTCGCTTCTACCGAGCCGTGCAGCAGCCGGGCGTGGCGCTCATCACCGAGCCCATCGACCACATCGAACCGCGCGGCGTCGTCACCGCCGACGGGGCGTTGCATGAAGTTGATGTGTTGGTGTATGCCACCGGATTCGACGCCCGCGCCTATGTGCGGCCCCTGCGGGTGACAGGCGAGAACGGGCTCACGCTTGACGAGGCGTGGGCAGCCGGCCCGCGAGCCTACCGGTCAGTCGCGGTACCGGGGTTTCCCAATCTCTTCATGCTGATGGGTCCACATTCGCCGATCGGCAACAACTCGCTGATCTATATCGCCGAAGACCAGGCCGACTATGCGGTCTGGTGGATCAACCGGATTCGCGATGGCCATATCACTGCGGCAGCACCCACCGACGTTGCTACCAAGGAATACAACGAAAGCATGAAAGCAGCTATGCCGCAAACGATCTGGGTTACCGGCTGTAACAGTTGGTATCTGGGCAAAGACGGTCTACCGGAGCTGTTCCCGTGGGTGCCGGAACGCCACCGAGAGCTGCTGCGAAATCCCGAACTTGCCGACTTCGACATTCGCTGATCAGGACGTGCCCGTACGCGCCGCATAGCTTTTGCGCTCCCCGGTCGCGACGGCGGTGAAGACGCGTTCAGCGCCTATCGCGCGACGGAGTGCCTCGGCCAGCCGTTGCGGCATCAATCGCTGTGCCACCACCAACACACTCGCCGAACGCGGGATCACCAGGCGGGGTTTGGGCTTGGCAATCAAACCAGCCACCGCCTTTGCGACGTCTTCCGGCTCGAGGTTCTTGATTCCCCTGGTGTGTTCGGCGCCGGCGATCATCTCGGTGTTGACCAGGGCCGGAAGAACGGCGGAAAAGTGAACACCGCGGCCCCGGTTTTCCAGGCGAACCGAATCGGTGAACCCGATGATGGCGTGTTTGGTCGCGCAGTAAGTGGCGATGCCAGCCGCCGGTATCACCCCACCCACTGAAGCGATGTTGATGATGTGGCCCCGCTTGCGGGCCAGCATGCGCTGTGCGGCCAGCTTCGTCCCCAAGATCATGCCGTAGGCGTTGACGTCGAGCACTCGCTTGGTCACCGTGTCGGACTCATCGACGGCGTTGCCCACCGCGATGACGCCGGCGTTGTTGACCAGCACGTCGACCGGCCCGAGTCGGTCTTCGACCTCGTCGAGAAATTCGGTGAAGGAGTTGCGGTCGGTGACGTCGAGTCGCCGGTGAACCCGCAGCCCCAGCCGGCTGCCCGCCTCCTCGACCGCCGATTCGTCGACATCGCCGATCGCGACCGTGGCACCGAACTCGCGTAGCAAGGTGGCGATGGCCAGACCGATTCCGCGAGCCCCACCGGTAACGGCGACGACCTTTCCGGTGACCTTTCCGCGAACAGACATGGTCGCATCTTGTCACGCCGTCGCCAGCTGCTCGACGGTAGATTCGCGGGCGTGGCCCCCACTTTCGCTGACATCGCCAAGGCCGACTACATTCTGTTGACCACGTTCACCAAGGACGGTCGACCCAAGCCCACGCCGGTCTGGGCTGCGCCCGACGGCGACCGGCTGCTGGTGATCACCCAGGAGAAGTCCTGTATGGACAAGCGGATCCGCCGCACTCCACGCGTTACCCTCGCCGTGTGTAACCTGCGCGGACGGGCCAAGAGCGACCCGATCGAGGCGATCGCCACCGTGCTGGCCAAGTCGGATAACGCCGCCGTCTACCGAGCCATCGGCAGGCGGTACGGCATTCTCGGGCACACGTTCAACTTCTTCAGTAAGCTGCGCGGCGGCATGCAGACCAATGTCGGCCTCGAACTCAAGGCTGCTGACGGTGACGTCGCCAAGTAGCGGAAAGGCCGCCGACACCGCAACGACCACGTCACATATAGTGGACTTTACTCATTAATATCAGGATCCTTAGATCAGACCGCACAGTCGCAGTGCACGACAGAGCAAGGAGCTTTCGTGGCAACCTTCACTTCCGACATGATCCTCGGCGACATCGTCACCGCCAATCCGGCCACCACGCGGGTCTTGAGCCGGTTTGGGATCGACTTCTGCTGCCACGGCCAACGCCCGGTAGCCGAAGCATGTGCCGCCGACGGCGTCAACGTCGACGAGCTGATGACCGCACTCAACACGTCCGACCAGGCACCGCGCGCCGACTGGGCCGACCTTGATGACGTTGCGCTGATCGCCCACATCGTCAGCACCCATCACCGGTACCTGTGGGAGGAGTTTCCGCGGCTGGCGGAGTTGGTGGACAAGGTCGCCCGGGTGCACGGGCCCAACCACAGCGAGCTGGCGAAGGTCCGTGAACTGTTTCACCAGTTGCGTGCCGGGATGGAACCGCACCTGCGCAGCGAGGAGACCATGTTGTTCCCGGAGATCAGCATCCACGCGGGCCGTCCTGAGCGGCCGCTCTCCAATGAGGTGCGCGACGAGCTGGCCGAGAACCAGGAAGAACACGACCGGTCCGGCCACCTGCTCGCCGAACTGCGCCAACTCACTAACGGCTACGTCATCCCGCCGGACGCCTGCGCCAGCTACACGGCGATGCTGTCCGGCTTGGAAGAACTCGAGAACGATATCCACATCCACGTGCACAAGGAGAACAACGTGCTATTTCCCCGCGTGCTCGCCTCCAGCGCTGCCGTCAGCTGACGACCGTCCGGATAGATCAGCTGCTGGTGCGCAGGTGCTCGCGGAAGAAGGCGAACACCCGCGCCCAAGCGTCGACGGTGGCCGCCTCGTTGTAGCCGAAGCCGGTCACCCGGAGCACCTGCTGTCCGGGCAGTTTGTTGGCGAAGCTGTGCCCGGCGTGCGGATAGACCTTGACGTCGTGCGGGATGTTTTTGTGCTCGAGGACCCGGCGTAGCCGGGGAGCGGCCCCGATTCCGAGCGGGTCGCGGCCGCCGAAGCTCGCGACGATCGGGCAGGCTCCGTCCAGGGTTTCGCTGAGGTGGCGCGGCAGCGGGGTGCCGTAGAACGGCGCCGACGCGCCGAAGCCTTTGGGCGACATGATCAACGCGAACCCGCCGCCCATACAAAATCCCGCGATGCCGACCGAGCCGGAGCATTCCGACATCGCCTGCAGATGATCACGGGCGGCCAGAATGTCATCCAGCGTGCGCCCGCGCTGAGTCATCAGGTCGCGGAACACCCGAGTAATGCAGCGTGCCCGGCCGCCACGCGCGAACAGGTTCGGGGTGAGGGCGAGATAGCCGGCTTCGGCGATGTGGTCGTTGATCGACTCTTTGTCGGCGGCGTAACCGATCGCGTCGTGGATGACCACCACGCCCGGCCATGGACCGTGTCCCTCCGGGGTACTCAATAGCGCGTCGATAGCGCCGGCGGGGGTGTCGAGTTCGATAGTCGGCATCACCCCAACGTATTACTCGGTGCGCGGCCGGGGAACCGGAATGCCGCGGTGAAACGTTGGCCTGGCATGGTGGCGGCATGGTGACCCGACTGTTTTTGATCTATCTGGTCGCGGAGGCGGCGGCGCTAGTCGCACTTGTGTCGACGATCGGCTTCGGCTGGACGGCGCTGCTGCTGGTGGCTACGTTCCTCGTCGGCATTGCGCTGGCCGGCTCGCAGGCCGGACGTCAGCTCGCTCGGCTGCGTGCTGCGGCGAACACCCAGCGGCGCTGGCAAGGCTGGCAGGACACCGCCGCGGACAGCGCGCTGGTTGCCCTGGGCACCGTTTTGGTCGTCCTTCCCGGCCTGGTCACCAGCGCGGTGGGGCTACTGCTGCTGGTGCCGGCCACCCGGTCCGTCGCCCGCCCGATGTTGGCCGCCATCGCCGCGGCAGGCCTGGGGCGGCGCGCACCGCTGATCGCCGTGGCCAGCGCTGGCGTCCGTCGCTATGCGAACCGGCCGGCTGATGACTTCATCGACGGGGAGGTCATCAACGTCACTGATGTCGGCGACGTCACCGACGTCGAGCCACCCGCGCTGTCGGCCGACTGAGTGTGCCACTCATCGACCCCGTAGTTTTGCGTCGTGGCAGGGACATCCGTGAGTCGGGCTACGCTGCTGCTGGGCGGCCGAATACACAGCCCCTCGCATCCCGACGCCACCGCCATGGCCGTCCGCGACGGGGTCGTCGCCTGGCTGGGCAGCGATGCGGCGGGCCGCGAGCGGTTCCCCGACGCTGAAGCGGTCGACCTATGCGGTGGGTTCGTCGCGCCCGCCTTCGTCGACAGCCATGTCCACGTCACTGCCGCAGGTCTTTCCGGCATCGGGCTGGATCTGCGTCCGGCTACCTCACGTCAACACTGTCTACAGCTGATCGCCGACTACGCGGCGACCCACCCCGGGCTGCCGGTATGGGGAGACGGCTGGGACGACACCGAGTGGCCCGACGGTCCGCCCAGCACGACTGAACTCGACGCCGTGCTGAGCGAGCGCCCGGCCTATCTGACCCGCATCGACGTGCATTCCGCGCTGGCCTCCACCGGCCTGCGAAAGCGGGTGTCCGGACTGGCCACCGCGGCTGGCTTCCACCCCGAGCGTCCGCTCGCCGATGAAGCCCATCACCTGGTGCGTGCGGTGGCGCGCGGTTTGCTCACCGCGGAGCAACGGGCGGCCGCCCGCACCGCAGCACTGGATGCGGCGGCTGCAGCCGGCATCGTCGCAGTCCACGAATGCGCTGGCCCCGAGATCGCCGGGCGCGACGACTGGCAGGCGCTGCGCGCCCTCAACCACGGTGTGGACGTTATCGGTTACTGGGGCGAGCCGGTGAGCAGCACCGAACAAGCGCGTGCCCTGCTCGATGACACCGGGGCGCAGGGGCTGGCCGGTGATCTGTTCGTCGACGGAGCATTGGGGTCGCGCACCGCCTGGCTGCACGATCCATACGCCGACGCCGCCGGCTGCGTCGGCAGTTGCCACCTCGATCCGGACGCGATCTACGCCCATCTGCGAGCATGCACCGAGGCGGGTATCACGGCCGGTTTTCACGTCATCGGTGACGCTGCGGTGACAGCCGTCGTGGCAGCGCTGGAGCGGGTGGTCGAGCAGTTCGGGGTGCCCACGGTAGCCCGGTGTGGCCACCGCTTGGAGCACCTGGAAATGGTGACCGCCGACCAGGCCAGCAAACTGGGGTCTTGGGGTGTGATCGCCAGCATGCAGCCCGTGTTCGATGCCCTGTGGGGCGGTGACACCGGCATGTACGCGCGTCGGCTAGGCGTTGAGCGCGCGAGCGGGCTCAACCCGTTTGCGCTGTTAGCATCCCGAGGCGTGCCTCTCGCGTTCGGTTCCGACGCGCCGGTCACCGGCCTGGAACCCTGGGCCAGCGTGCGGGCGGCCGCCAACCATCGCACAACCGGCAGCGCAGTCTCGGTGCGGGCCGCGTTTGCGGCGGCGACGCGCGGCGGCTGGCGCGCCGGGGGGGTTCATGACGGGGTAACCGGCACTCTGGTACCCGGGGCGCCGGCCTCTTATGCCGTCTGGGACGTCGAGCAGCTTGTCGTCGCCACCCCCAACGACGCCGTCCAGCGCTGGTCGACCGATCCGAGATCGCGGGTGCCTCCGCTGCCGCTACTGGATCAAACCGCCGACCTGCCACACTGCCGGCAAACTGTGCATCGCGGCGTGGTGCTTCATGGCTGACGATGCCGACCTGGTGGTCGAGCGTCGGTCGCACCGGCTGACGACGGCAGCGCCGAACCGGTGGCTACGGCTGGGCAAGGCGGTGACTGTCCGGTTGGCGCGGCTGGTCGCCACGGTTGGCGCCGGCTTGTTGCTGTGCGCCAGTTTTCCACCACCGAGCTGGTGGTGGGCTGCAGTCGTTGCATTCGCGCTGTTGGCCTGGGTGCTGACACACCCGGCAACCAGCGCGCTCGGCGGTCTAGGATACGGCTTCCTGTTCGGCGTGGTGTTCTACCTGCCACTGCTGCCTTGGATCAGCAGCCTGGTGGGCGCGCTGCCCTGGCTGGCGCTGACCGTGGTGTGCGCGGTGTTTCCGGCAATCTTTGGACTGATGGCCGTTCTGGTGCGCAAGTTGCCGGGCTGGCCGGTCTGGTTCGCAGCGCTGTGGGCGGCCCAGGAGTGGGTGAAGTCAGCCGTCCCGTTCGGTGGATTCCCCTGGGGGGTCGTCGGATTCAGCCAGAGCGGCGGGCCGCTGCTGCCGCTGGCTGCACTCGGCGGGGCGCCGCTGCTGTCGGCAGCGGTTGCGCTGCTAGGTTTCGCCGGCACCGCGATCGGCATTCAGATAGTGCTGTGGCTCCAGCGGGAAGACCCCAGCGGATCGGATGACACCGAAAACGCCGGTCCGCCACCGGCAGTGCTGTTGCCCGGGCTCTGCATCTGCCTGGTGTTGCTGGCCACCGTTGTGGTGTGGCCGAGAGTTCGGCACGCCGGCATGGGCTCCGGCAACGAACCAACCGCCACCGTCGCGGTTGTGCAGGGCAATGTGCCCCGGCTTGGCCTCGACTTCAATGCGCAACGCCGCGAAGTGCTGGACAACCACGTGCGGGAAACGCTGCAACTAGCCGCAGATGTCCGTACCGGGCGCACCGTACAGCCGCAGTTGGTGTTGTGGCCGGAGAACTCGTCCGATATCGACCCGCTGGCCAATGCTGACGCGCAACAGCAGATCGCTAGGGCCGCCCAGGCGATTGAAGCACCAATCCTGGTGGGTACTGTGCGCAACGGTCCCGGCTGGAGCCCCGACAACCCGGTGGCGATGAACTCGGTGCTGGTCTGGGACCCGGTCGCCGGACCGGTCGATTACCACGACAAGCGAATTGTCCAACCGTTCGGCGAGTATCTGCCGTGGCGGGACTTCTTCCGGCACCTGTCCGGCTACGCCGATCGCGCCGGATACTTCATTCCGGGTAACGGCGCCGGAGTGGTGCACGCCGCGGGCATTCCGGTCGGGGTGGCCACGTGCTGGGAGGTGATCTTCGATCTGGCGCCACGTGACTCGGTCCTAGATGGTGCGCAGCTACTGGCGGTGCCCACCAACAATGCGACCTTCAACGAGGCGATGAGCGAACAGCAGCTCGCGTTCGCCAAAGTGCGGGCCGTCGAGCACGACCGCTACGTCTTGGTCGCCGGCACCACTGGTATCAGCGCGGTGATCGCACCGGACGGGCGCGAACTGGCCCGAACCAACTTCTTCGAACCTGCCTATCTGAATGCTTCGGTGCGACTCAAAACCGCATTGACCCCGGCCACCAGGTGGGCTCCGCTGGTGCAATGGCTGCTGGTCGGTGCGGGTGCTGCCAGCGTTCTGGCCGCGATACTGCACAATGGGTGGCTCGTGCTTCGTCGCCGGTCCCGCAGTAAGCCGCGTCGCAAGGTGGCAGAGCGCCGCACTGAACGCACTGACAAGGAGCGCCGGCGATGAGCCCAGCGGAACGTCCCAGCCAACGCACCCTAGTGGTGATACCGACGTTCAATGAACTGGAGAACCTGCCGCTCATCCTGGGCCGACTACACAAAGCCCAACCTGACGTGCATGTGCTCGTCGTCGACGACTCCAGCCCGGACGGCACCGGAAAGCTGGCCGACGAGTTGGCGTCGCAGGATCCGGAGCGGTTGCACGTGATGCATCGGACGGCCAAAGCCGGCCTGGGCGCTGCCTACCTTGCCGGTTTCGCCTGGGGGCTAAGCCGGCAGTACACAGTGCTGGTCGAGATGGACGCCGATGGCAGCCACGCACCCGAGCAACTGTATCTGCTCCTCGACGCCGTCGACGACGGCGCCGACCTGGCAATTGGTTCACGTTATGTTCGCGGTGGCGCGGTACGTAATTGGCCCTGGCACCGGCGGGCGTTGTCCAAGACCGCCAACACCTATGCGCGGCTGCTTCTCGCGGTCGGCATCCGCGACGTCACCGCGGGCTACCGCGCCTACCGCCGGGAGGTGCTGGAGAAAATCGACCTGGCTGCGGTCGACTCCAGGGGCTATTGCTTTCAGGTCGACTTGACCTGGCGCACCGTCAACAGCGGTTTCACCGTCGTGGAGGTGCCGATCACGTTCACCGAACGGGAGTTCGGGGTGTCCAAAATGAGTGGATCCAGCATCCGAGAAGGTTTGATCCAGGTTGCCCGCTGGGGTGTCAGCGGCCGGCTCAGCCGCGCACGCCGGGCGCGCCGTTAGCTTGCGCTGCCGCGACGGCGTGACTTGATCAGGTCGAGGCGCTCCTTGAGCAACTCCTCGAGTTCCTCTACCGACCGGCGCTCGAGCAGCATGTCCCAGTGCGTGCGCGGTGGCTTGATCTTCTTCGGCTCGGGCAGATCACCCTCGATCAGGGTGCCTTCCATGCCGTTGCGGCACATCCACGTGCCTGGAATCTCCGCATCGTCAGCGAACGGTACTTCGAACTCCTCGCCGTTTTCGGTGCGGTAGCGCGCGATACGGCGCGGCGCCAAATCATGGTTGCGGTCGGTCTCGTAGCTCACGGCTCCCAGCCGGCTGCCCCGCAGAACTCGATCAGCCATTGGCTCTCTCCTCTAACCCCTTCAGCCGAAAAGTCTCTCGCGGCTAACAACGCCTCAGCGTGCCGCATAGTTCCCAGCTACCGCGACGCGGCCACCGATGATACCGCGATCGGCGACGGCGGCCGATTAAAGTCACCACTCATGCCCCGTCGTGTCCGGTCTCAGCCGTGCCGCTGGTGCGGCCGCGATGTGGCTGACGCCGGCATCGGGCGTCGGCGTCAATACTGCCGACAATCCTGCCGGCAGCGCGCGTACGAGCAGCGCACCCTGGTCACAGCGGGCCGATCGCCCGCTCTGGCCGCTGACGCCGTGGTGTTGTCGGCCGACGAGGCGGCGGCGTGGGCCGACCGGGTGTATCAGGTGCGGTGCGCGGCCGAAGACATCGCGACGGCCCTCGACGAGGAAGCCTCGGCGGCCGAGTTACGGCAGCTGTGCCGCACGTTGTTGCGGGCGGTGCAGGCCGCCGACGGCTGGCGTTGAAACCGCAGCGGGTCGCGGTCAACAGCTGAACAGCTTGCCGGCCCCCGGCGGCGCCGGCACCGGCTGTAGACAGCCGAACGGGGTGGCGCCGGTTGAGCTCAACCGGACCGCCGATCGGTGGGCGTAGTTCACGCAGAAGAGATCTAGTTGATCAGCCCGGCAACGATAGTCGCTGAAGGATAGTGTCGCGCCGCTGGGCAACTGCGGGCCATCGCCGTTGGCGAACGGGCCGGGGTCGCCGTGTGCGGAGCCCACTTGCAGTGTGGTGCCGTCGAAATCGACCCAGTTGCCTTTCCATTCGCCGTACACCTCGGCGGGCCGGGGCGGCGGATCGGAAAAGGCGACCAGGCAAGCCAATGCGCCCGCGGTGTGACGGGGATCGGTGACGCAGGTCGCGGCGGGCGGCGACGAGCTGTCGGCGACGGTGAAGGCGACACCCTCACCGAGTTCGGTCGTCACACCATCGCGGGTGGCGCTGTGATAGCCGGCTGCGTCGACGGGTCGGCCGGCTTCGATCCAGCTGATCACCTCGCTGATCGGGGCACCGGTGCCGGGCCGGGCGTTGGGCGGCGGGTGCGACGACGCTGTTGTCGGCGCTGCCGATGGCCGCGCCGAGCCCGAGCTAGTGGTCTGTTGCGGCCGTTGAACGGTGGCTCTAGAGCATCCGGCGATCAACCCGATCATCAGCAGCGACACAGCGACCAGCAGCACAGCCCGCATGCCGTTAGGCTAACCGTCGCCGGATTCGCTACGGTTCGGCTCATGCACAAACACCCCGTGCACGCCGTCGTCGCCACCGGCAGCATCGAAGGCTTCGCCCGCGGCGGGGTGCGCAGGTGGCGGTCCATCCCGTACGCGCTTCCGCCGGTCGGGGCGCTGCGTTTCCGGGCGCCGCAGCCGGCCGAGCCCTGGTCGGGGGTACGGCACTGCCATGGCTTCACCAACTGTGCGCCGCAGCATCGGCGCTACACCATGATCGCTCCGGGCAAATACCAGCCCACCGGTGAGGACTGCCTCACCCTCAACGTGGTTGCGCCTGAGGTAACCGGACCGGGTCCGCT